>NZ_CP030828.1:560000-764863 GCF_003597675.1 Neorhizobium sp. NCHU2750
ACGGGTCGAAGCATCGATGCACGAACTCGGCTATGTCTATAACCTGGGCGCCGCGCGTCTCAGGGCAGATCGAAGCCTCACCATCGGCGTCGTCATTCCCAATCTGACCAATCCTTTTTTCATCCAGTTACTGGCCGGCATCGAGACGGTGATCGATTCTGCCGGCATGGTGGTCCTTCTCGTCAATAGCAATGACGTCCTGCCGCGGCAGGAAGCATTACTGACCCGAATGCGTGAACAGGGGGTCGACGGTATCATCCTTTGCCCAGCCGCGGGCACGGATCCGGATCTCGTCACCCGAATGGCAGAATGGAACATGCCGGTCGTCCAGGTGCTGAGGCATGTTTCGGACGAATGCGATTACGCCGGTGTCGATTATGCTCTCGGCATGCGTCAGGCGGTTGACCATCTCGCCGAACTTGGCCACCGGGATATTGCATTTGCCGTGCACGGGCCTGTCCATTCCGCCTATCAGGAACGGGTGGATGGTTTTCGGCAGGCGATGGAGGCGCACGGATTCGCCTCGGACAGGATCACGCGCGTACCGCATCAGATATCCGCGATCGCCCGTTCCGCCGAGCTTTTTTCGTCTGGTCTTGCCAAGCCCAGCGCCGTCGTGTGCTTCAACGATGTGGTGGCGCTTGGCCTGTCGGCCGGGCTTTACGACCTCGGCCTTCGCATCGGTCAGGACTTCTCGTTGGTCGGGTTCGATGATGTGGCCGACGCCGAGGCCATGCGGCCGCGCCTGACATCTGTTGCGACGTTTCCGGAGGCGATCGGCGAGGGGGCGGCAGGTCTTCTGCTTGATCGCCTGACCAATCCCGACCTGGAACCTCGCAGACTTGTGAAGGCAGCGCAGCTTCATATCCGTCAGTCCTGTACGGCATATGTGTAAACCGGCATATTTTAACAATCGGACAGCTTGACCTTGTCTGACAACCGATTTAGATCGATCTAATTGCATCGCGGTGGAGCGCGAGGCAGAGCGTGGAGGGGCTCATGTACAAGTTCAATTTTGAACCGGTTCTGGCTGGCTTTAACAACCTGCTCTATGGCGCGTGGGTCACCGTCCAGTTGTCATGCGGTGCGATGGTGCTTGGCCTCATTGTCTCGGTCCTCTGTGCCGCCGGCAAGACATCGCGTATCGCGCCATTGCGCTGGGTCATCGATGCCTATGTCGAGATCATCCGCAATACGCCCTTCCTGGTGCAGATCTTCTTCATCTTCTTCGGTCTGCCGACGCTCGGCCTGCGGCTGACGCCAAATAGCGCAGCACTGCTCGCCCTTGTCGTCAATTTCGGCGCCTATGGCACTGAAATCATTCGCGCCGGCATCGAATCGATCCAGAAGGGGCAGGTGGAGGCTGGTACGGCGCTTGGCCTGTCGAAGCTGCAGATCTTCCGCTACATCATCATGAAGCCGGCACTGAGGACCGTCTATCCTGCGCTCACCAGCCAGTTCATCTACCTGATGCTGACGTCGAGCGTGGTTTCGGCCATTTCCGCCGACGATCTCGCCGCTGCCGGAAACGACCTACAGTCGGCAACATTTGCCAGCTTCGAAGTCTATATCGTCATCACCGTCATGTATCTGGTCATGTCGATCATCTTCTCTGCAGCCTTCTCGCTGATCGAGAAAGCCACATTCCGTTATCCGCTGAGCCGATAGGAGACTGGCCATGTTGATCAGACCTTTTGGCTGGAACGAATTCTGGATCATCGTCATGGCGGCGCAATGGACGATCGCGCTGTCGGCGATCGCCTTTGCCGGTGGCGGTATCGGTGGCCTGTTCATCGCATTGGTGCGTGTTTCGGATGCAAGATGGCCGCGGCTGATCGCGACCGGCTTCATCCGTGTCTTCCAGGGTACGCCGCTGCTGATGCAGCTTTTCCTGGTGTTCTTCGGCATGAACATCATCGGCTTTGCCATCAACCCATGGATCGCGGCGGCCGTGGCGCTGACGCTGCATGCCAGCGCCTTTCTGGGTGAGATCTGGCGCGGCTGCATCGAAGCCATCCCGCCGGGCCAGCGTGAGGCTGCAACCGCGCTCGGGCTGCGGTATTTCAACCGGATGCGCTATGTGATCCTGCCTCAGGCGTCGCGCATCGCGGTGGCGCCGACGGTCGGTTTTCTCGTGCAGTTGATCAAGGGCACGTCGCTCGCAGCCATCATCGGCTTTACCGAACTGACCCGCCAGGGCCAGATCATCAACAACGCGACGTTCAGCCCGTTCATGGTGTTCGGTTCGGTGGCAGCCATCTACTTCGTCCTCTGCTGGCCTTTGTCGCTTCTGGCACGCCGGATGGAAGTCAGGTTTTCCCGGTCGACAACACGTTGACCGGTCCCAGCCGGCGGGAGGATGCCGGATGAGAAGAAAGGGTAGGAGCATGAATATTTCCAGACGCATGGCGATGGCCGGCATCGGTGCCGCATTGCTGATCGGTGCGACCGCGTCGTTCGCATCCGCGCAGACGGTAGACACCATCAAGCAGGCCGGCACTCTCAAGGTCGGCATGCTGGTGGACTTCCCTCCGTTCGGCATCATGAATACGTCGAACGAACCGGACGGCTATGACGCCGATGTCGCAAAACTGCTCGGCAAGGAATGGGGTGTGAAGGTCCAGATCGTTCCGGTGACCGGCCCGAACCGCATTCCCTATCTGCAGAGCAATCAGGTCGATCTGCTGGTCGCCTCGCTCGGCATCACCGAGGAACGCGCCAAGAGCGTCGATTTCTCCGATCCCTATGCCGGCATCTCGGTCGGCGTCTTCGGCCCGACATCCACGCAGGTTTCCAAGCCCGAGGATCTGTCCGGCAAGACGATTGGCGTCGCTCGCGCTTCGACGCAGGACACGGCCGTCACCAAGATCGCACCGAAGGATGCCAAGATCCAGCGTTTCGATGACGATGCCAGCGCGGTGCAGGCACTGCTGTCCGGTCAGGTGGATCTGATCGGCGTATCGAACGTCGTCGCAGCACAGATCGACCAGGCTGCTCCCGGCCGATTCAACCAGAAGATCCAGCTTACCAGCCAGGTCCAGGGCATCGCTGTCCGCAAGGGATCGACCGAACTGCTGGCAGCCGTGAACGCCTTCGTACAGAAGGTCAAGGCCGACGGCGAACTCAACAAGATCCACGAAAAGTGGCTTGGTGCTCCGCTGCCGGACTTTGTCTCCGCTGCGAAGAAGTAACCGAAATCAGGCCTGAAGGAGTTCCTCGCATGACCGAGGCAAAAGCAAACGCGGCTGCGGCGGCCATGCACGGAAACTCCGATGCGGCCGTCAGCATGGCAGGCGTCAACAAGTGGTATGGCGCCTACCATGCGCTGAAGGAGATAAATCTCTCCGTCAATCGCGGCGAGCGGATCGTCATCTGCGGGCCATCGGGCTCCGGCAAGTCGACGCTCATCCGCTGCATCAACCAGCTGGAAGTCATCCAGAAGGGGCGCATCGTCGTCGACGGACATGACCTGACGGCCGGCGGCAGGAATGTCGATCTGGTGCGCCAGGAAACCGGCATGGTGTTCCAGAGCTTCAATCTCTTCCCGCATATGACGGTTCTGGAGAATTGCACGCTTGCGCCGATGAAGGTCAGAGGCATTTCCAAATCTGAGGCTGAGGCCACTGCTAGCCGTTTCCTCGAGCGTGTGCGCATTCCCGAACAAGCGGCCAAATATCCCGCCCAGCTTTCCGGCGGCCAGCAGCAGCGCGTGGCGATCGCCCGCGCGCTCTGCATGAACCCGAAGATCATGCTGTTCGACGAACCGACCTCGGCGCTCGACCCGGAAATGGTCAAGGAAGTTCTCGATACGATGATCGATCTGGCCAAGGAAGGCATGACCATGCTTTGCGTGACCCATGAAATGGGCTTTGCGCGCCAGGTGGCCGACAGGGTGATTTTCATGGATCGCGGCGAGATCCTCGAAATGGGGCCGCCGGACACGTTCTTCGACAATCCGCAAAACGAGCGCCTGAAGAATTTCCTCGGCCAGATTTCCTGATTGCCGTCGCATAGGAAGACAGACATGAAGCCAGATATCCTGCTCCTCGAGCCGATGATGAAACCGATCGAGGAACAACTCGATGCGCTCTACACCGTCCATCGTGCCTATGATGGGAGCCAGAAGGCCGGCGTGGAAGAGGCGCTGCCGCGTATTCGCGGGGTGGCAACCGGCGGCGGCGGCGGCATTTCGAACGAATGGATCGAGAAGCTGCCGAGCCTTGGCGTCATTGCCGTCAACGGGGTCGGCACCGACAGGATCGACCTGAAATTTGCCCGCGAGCGCAATATCGACGTGGCAACGACGCTTGGCGTATTGACGGACGATGTGGCCGATATCGGCATAGCCCTGATGCTCGCCGTTTTGAGACATATCGCCTATGGCGACGCCTATCTGCGCAACGGAAAGTGGACGAAGGGCGAGTTTCCGCTCGGCGTCAGCCCCAAGGGCAAGCGGGTCGGCATTCTCGGCCTCGGCCAGATTGGCAAGGCTTTCGGCCGCAAAGCCGAAGCCTTCGGCATGTCCGTCCGCTACTGGAACCGCTCGCCGGTGAGCGACACCGACTGGAAGGCCTGTGCAACGCCGATCGAACTTGCCGAGGACAGCGATGTGCTCTGCGTGGTGATCTCGGCCAATGCCGAAACCCGCAACATCATCAACGCAGACATACTGAAGGCGCTCGGCCCGAAGGGATATCTCATCAATATCGCTCGCGGCACCGTCGTCGACGAGGATGCCCTTCTTGCCGCCTTGAATGATGGCACGATCGCGGGCGCCGGTCTTGACGTCTTCGTCAACGAGCCGAGTATCAGGCCGGACTTCTTCACAGCGCCCAACACGGTGCTCATGCCGCATCAGGGCAGCGCCACGATCGAGACGCGCCTCGGCATGGGTGAGATGGTGCTGAAGAACCTCGCCGCTTATTTTGCCGGCGAAAAGCCCCCGACCACAGTCAACTGAGGCGCAAAGCCATGATTATTCGACAGGCCTTCTTCGAAGGCGTAATTCATGCCGGCAAGGACGAAGCCTTCAAGGCCTATGTCGCGGAGAAGCTGATGCCAATGTGGCTCGCCTTTCCCGGTATCCGCGAGGTCAAGGTTCTCTATAATGTCGAGCGCGACGAGGGAGCGCCCTCCTATCCGATGGCCCTCTGGACGGCCTATGACAGCCGTGAGGCGCTTGCCGCCGCACTGGAATCGCCGGTGCGCTACGAGAGCCGCGAGATGACCAAGGGCCTGATGGAGATGTTCGACGGGCGTATCCATCACCACGTGTTCGACCTCGCACACGGATAACAACGAGCCGCAATCTCGATTGTTGGACTTCAACCCGCCCCGCGCGGGTCGCTTGCGCCGATCACCTCGTTCCCCTCGATCCTGATGGCGCCCGCCAGACCGGCGAGCGGGCTGAGTGCCGGGATCGGGCTGACCTCATGTCCCATCGCCTGCAGGGCGTTGCTGCCACGCATCGGTTCGAGCTTCAGGCTATCCCTGCTGTCTGAAAATGTCCGCCCGAGCAGAAACCGTGGTGCGTGCAGCGCCTCATTAGGTGCAAGGCCATGGTCGATCATGTGGCGCAGGATCACGCAACTGGTCTGCGGCTGGCCATCGGCCCCCTGCGTTCCATAGAGCAGGTAGGGCTTTCCGCCCCTGGTGGCGATGCCGGGTGTCAGGGTATGGAAAGGTCGGCGCCCCGGCCTCAGGCGGTTCGGTCCGTCGGTCAGGCGAAAGCTTGCTCCGCGATTATGCCAGATGATCCCGGTTTGCGGCAGGCAGCAGCCGCTGCCCCAGTCGTAATAAGTGCTCTGCAGCGCTGAAATGCATCGGCCTTTACGGTCGCGCGCTGCAAAATAGACAGTGTCCGCGGTCTCGAAGACATGCGGCCAAGCCCTGGCGCTTTGCCGGTCAACTGAAGCGGCCCGTTCGTCCAGATGCGCGGGCGACAGCAATTTCTCGGCATAGGCACGTGCATCGTCGGCATCATCGATTCTGCCACGGTCGAGAAATGCGGCTTTCACCGCTTCGACCATCAGGTGGTAATCGTCTGCGCTGCCCATTTCCGGCGCAGGGCCGAGCCGGTCGAGAATGCCCATGATTTCCAGCGTCGTCACGCCCTGTGTCGGCGGCGGTGGTGCATGAAGCAGGACGTCGCGATAGGCAACCTGCATAGGCGCGCCATGCTCTGCCCTCGTCGCCGCAAGATCTTCCGGTCTGGCATTAATGCCGATATTTCGAAGGTCGGCCAGAATGCGGGCGGCAAGGTCCCCCTGGTAGAAACTGTCGAGGCCATTCTCGGACAACGCAGATAGGGTGCCGGCCAGAGCCGGCTGGATCATCTTCTGTCCCTGCCGTGCTTCGGCATAGGTCTCGAAGCCGAGCCAGTTGCCGATTTCGTCGGCGCGGAACTGCGTCCAGAACTCCTGCGACGCGCCAACCGGAAAACCGTCGCGGGCAGCCTTGATGGCCGGCTCGAGCAGCGGTGCAATATCGCAGCCTGGTGCCTGGAGCGCGATGGCCGTTTCCCATGTCCGTATCGCCGCCGCAGTGGTGAGGATGGACCGCGGTCCGCGCATTTCGATCTGCGCGACGTTTTCGGTAAAGGAGAAAGCCTGGCCGATGCCATTGATGGCGGTCACCGTGCCTTCCGCATCCGCCGCGAGCCAGACCGCATCGCCGCCGATGCCGCAGAAATGCGGCATGACCACGCTCAGCAACGCGCCGATCGCGACGGCTGCCTCCGCTGCGGCAGCGCCGGCCGCGAGCAGTTCGTTGCCGACGGCAGTTGCCATAGGGTGGGGGGATATGGCCAGGTGATCCGTCATGTCAGTTCGTCATTCTAAGCGGTTGCACGGGAGCCCACAGTCTTACAACGCCGCTCTTGACCACGCCGACCACGGCGGCATTGCTGCGCACCGCCTCCTCGGCCGTCTCTGCCGCAAGAAGGATGAAATTGGCGATCTCTCCGACAGATAGCGCCGGCGCCGTCATCCCGGTGATCTTTTCTGCGTCGCTGGTGATCATGGTGTGGATGGTCCGCATATCGGCATCGGTCGCCAACTGGTCGAGATTGGCATAGAGGCCGGCCATGCGCAGCAAGGATGCATCGCCAAAGGGTGTGAAGGGGTTCTGGATATTGTTGGTGGCCAGGGCAACGGTGACGCCGAGATCCCTGATTTCTTTGGCGGGCGCGATGCCGCGCGGGCGCAGAGGATTGTCCCGAGAGCCGTTCAGGAATGCATCGGTGGCGGGCAGTACAACAAGGGCAACACCTGCATCCGCCATGGCCTTGGCGATGGTTGTCCGGCGTTCCGGATCAAAGGCAGCAAATTTCGTCGCATGGCCGACGGTCACGCGGCCCTGCCAGCCACGCTCGACGGTCTGTCGGATGATCTCGGGTAAGATCGAATTCTCCGGATCCAGGTTGAAATCCGCATGGAAATCGACGTCGACATCATGCTTGCCGGCCATGTCGAATATCAAGCCGACATGCGCCGCCGGATCGGGGTCGGTATAGGGGCAGCCGCCGACGAGATCGGCGCCCATGCGCAGGGCTTCGTCGAGCAGCGTGAGTGTTTCCGGCTCGTTCGTCAGTCCCTCCTGGGCGAAGGCACAAAGCTGCAGATCGATCAGCGCCGCCCATTCCTGCCTAAGGCGGAGGAGGCCTTCGAGACTGCGCAGGCCCGCGCGGGGATCGACCTCGACGAAACTCCGCATGCGCTGCGTGCCGGCCCTCACGGCCATCTCCAGCACCTTGCGTCCGCGCGTTTCCACATCTTCTGCGGTGAAACCGCGCTTCGCATCAGCCGTCAGTCGAACGGCTTCGGCAAGAGTGCCCTCGCAGAGCGGGCAACGCCCGAGAATCATCGCCTTGTCGAGATGAACGTGCGCATCGGTGAAACCGGACATCAGGAGCGCGCCGGCACCGTCCAGGCGCTTAACCGTATCGGTCGCTGTGACCGTTCCGATTGCCGCGATCCGTCCATTGCTCACATGGATGGACTTTGGTCCGTGCCCGGCGGCCAGGCGGATGTTATCGATAATGAAATTGCCGTCGTCATTATGTTGCATCTGTCGCCACTTGCCCGTTCCCGTCCGGAATCACCGTGAGAATAGATCAGCATTCGCGACGATGCGCGAGTGACCTGTGGGTTACGTCGCCGATGAGACCGAAGGCCGATCCTTTGAGGCGCATCATCCGCCAAACGAACCACACAATCGGCCTGCTCACACTGCGCTCGACGGCACAAGATGTGGCGATGCCGCAATGCAACGGTTGAACATTCCGAACCATCGTAATCGACGGGAGAATGTTCTTTCGACTGCGCCTTAATCTCTGTCGTGCCAGTCAGCAACTGCCCGACACACCGTTCACCGGCCAGTCGATCCTCGTCGTTTCGTCCTCGGACATCCGGCCTGAGGCGGACCTTCCGGATCAGGGCAAGCAGGAGAAAAGTCATGCTCAGCAACTCGCTGATCGAGTTGGATCGCGCCCATCTTGTCCATCCCGTATCGTCGTTTCGTGGTCACGAGAAACTCGGCGTACGCGTTCTGCGCTCCGCCAAGGGGGCAACGGTGACCGATGCAAGCGGTCACCAGCTCATCGATGGTTTCGCCGGCCTTTGGTGTGTCAATGCGGGCTATGGCCACGAAAGCATTGTCGAAGCTGCGGCCAAGCAGATGCGTGAACTGGCTTATGCCACTGCCTATTTCGATCTCGGCAGCGAACCGGCCATCCGGCTTGCCTCGGAACTGGCGGACAGGGCTCCCGGCGACCTGAACCATGTCTATTTCACCCTTGGTGGCTCGGATGCCGTCGACAGCACGATCCGCTTCATTCGCTATTACTGGCATGCCAAGGGTACGCCGCAGCGCGACCAGTTCATATCGGTCGAACAGGGCTATCACGGATCTTCGACCGCGGGCGCCGGTTTGACCGCGCTGCCCGCCTTCCATGCCGGCTTCGGCGTTCCCTACGAATGGCAGCACAAGATCCCCTCGCACTATGCCTATCGCAATCCGGCCGGTAGCGATCCGGCGGCCATCATAGCCTCCTCGCTGGATGCGCTGAAAAGCAAGATCGAAGCGATTGGGCCGGAGCGCGTGGCCGCGTTCTATGTCGAGCCGATCCAGGGTTCGGGCGGTGTCCTTGTCCCGCCGCCGGGCTGGATGAAGGCCATGCACGAACTTTGCCGTTCCTACGGCATCCTGTTCGTCGCCGACGAGGTCATTACCGGCTTTGGCCGCACAGGCCCGCTCTTCGCCTGCTCCGACGAAGATATCGTGCCGGACTTCATGACGACCGCCAAGGGCCTGACATCCGGATATGTGCCGATGGGCGCCGTATTCATGTCCGACCACGTCTATGAGGTTCTTGCCGACGCTGCCGGTGAGGCCGCGATCGGTCACGGCCAGACCTATTCCGCTCATCCGGTCAGTGCCGCCGTCGGCCTTGAAGTGCTGAAGCTCTATGAGGGCGGCTTGCTGGAAAACGGGGTGCGCGCCGGTGCGCGGCTGATGGCCGGCCTTGAGAGCCTCAAGGATCACCCGCTGGTCGGCGATGTTCGCGGCCGGGGCATGCTTGCGGCCGTTGAACTGGTCACCGACAAGGCGAAGAAGACACCGCTCCCGGCGGCGGCGGCTCCTGCGCGCAGGGTCTTCGATCGCGCATGGGAAAACGGCGTCGTGCTGCGGGCCTTCGGCAATGGTGTACTCGGCTATGCTCCGCCGCTCTGCTGCACGGATGCGGAAATCGATGCCATCGTTGAACGGACCAGATTGACCCTCGATCAGACCCTGCAGGATCCGGACGTCCGCGGGGCCATGGCCTGAACAAAGCTATTGCCTGGCCCAGAGTGTTTCCCAGGGCCAGGCAACGCAACCGACTGCTTCCCTCCCGGCGCCGATGACGCACCGGCGGGTATCGCGAGCAATGCTGCTGCGGCAGGCTCAGGCTTGTTCCAGCGAATAGGCTTCCATCAGTTGGGCGGCGTCGGACCTCAGGCCATTGTTGACGTGCAATATGTCTGAAAGCCCGCTTTGTAGGATTTCCTGAAACGCCTCGAGGTCCGTTATGAGATCCTTCAACCCGGTGGCATTGAGGCGGCCCGTCTCCACCTTGCCCATTACCCGGATTGCGGCAAGTCCAAGCGCCAGCCTCTTCATCTCTGATGCGCGGTCGAAAAAGCTCTTCAGCTCTCGTTCCATATCGCCAAGGCTCTTCAAGGCGTGAGCTTGGAAGGTCGATAACTGGTCTCGTAGAAGAGCTTGCTCCCGCGGGTGATCGACGCCGACGATCGGCTCTTCGTTCTGAAAACCGTTAACGACTTCCTGCTGGAGGTAGGAGGTTGCCAGCAGAAACGCACCGATATGGATCGTGTGCGCCACCCTGACGGCCGCATCCAGAAAATCCCGCAGGCCCTGCTGAATCTGGTCGGAGAGAAGATTGTAGTTGTTGGAGATTGTCGCGATGGCAGCGCCGGCATCGCCCATCTGGCCCGCGTGCACGAGCAGGTTGAGCGGTACGAAACGATAAGCCTGGTACCCCTCGGTGATTACGCGTGCGGCGCGCAGAAGTCGGCCGGTCGATGGTATCAGACGAGCATAGAGCGGTAGGGTCTGCTTGCCGCGCCGTTCGAGTTGCTCCTCTCTGGATGCGAACTCCGCCACGAGGCTTTCCGCCATGAAGGCGTCGTAACTGTCAAACCCGAGCTCAGAAAGGCGCGCCAACAATAGCCTTGCACTTTCAGCGGGGGACAGTTCCTCCTCGCCTTCTGCGCGCAGCAGCTTTGCATATTCCGCCTGAACGACATCGAACAGGGCGCTGCCAGGTTTCAATCGCACCGAGAGAAAGCCGCCTTCGCAGGGTGTAATAATGGCATATACCCAGTAGAATCGCCCGTCCTTGGCGCGATTTTTAACATAGGCGCCAGTCGGTAGCCCCTTTTTCAACCTGTCCCAGAGCAACCAGAAAACGGCACGTGGCATCGCTGGATGGCGAATGATATTATGTGGCCTCCCAGCCAGTTCGCTCCATGAATATTGGCTGATCCGCTGAAATACTTCATTGCCGGATTGGATCTTTCCCCGCCCGTCCGTCCGGGAGAAGAACAACTCGTTAAAATAGAATGGAGACTCTATTTCGATTGAAACATCTGTCTCGCTGATATGCTTTTTGAGTTTCATGTATTAATCCGTCAAATCGCGAGAATACCCTCCCGTATTCGTGACATGGATTTGTTGCATCGGATTTTCACGTTGTCATTACTGATTTCAGCTGCTTTTGACGATCGTCAAGCATGCGACGAGAATTTCAAATTTTAGCGAAATTGTTCCTGGAAAGAATGATGGAGCGCGGCGCAGACCATCAGGGCAAGCGCTCTTTGAATGTTCAATTGCCTACAGCAGCGCCGTAGACTCGGCTCGGACGGGCGGAACAGCCAGGCCGATACGCGCGGATGACAGGATCCGTCGCTATTCGTCGACGCGATCGGTTATTGAGGCGGAAATTGTCTCATGAAGCCGAACGATCGCTTCAAGATCGGAATCGGCGGCGTCGACCAGAACCTTGTCACGCAGGCCGACGAGAATCTCTTCTGCGCGAGCTGCCATGATCTCGCCTTCAACCGTGAGCCATATGGCATTGGCACGGCGATCCTTTTCGTCCGGCTTGCGTTCGATAAGATTTGCCGCGCTTAATTCATCGAGCAGGCGGACAAGCGCATTGCTTGATTGTCCTATAGCGTCAGCAAGCTGAACCTGTCGAAGGCCGCCGCCCAACCTGTAAAGCCAGATCAGCACATCCGCACGGGCGGCCGATATGCCTTCGTCCGCCAAGGCGCGCTCCGCCAACCGCCGCCAAAGGTTGGCGCCGCGCAATATGGCTGCGGTAGCTTTGCGCTTGAGTATCTGCCGGCTGTCCATCGGGCTGCTCTTCAGTGTTTCGAGGCAATCTGTCTGAACCTTTCGGATCACAAAATGGGCTCTACACAATTTGATGACTTGAGAATAGTACGCATGTGAACTATTTACATGACGTAAAGCAAATCCCGACAGGAAATCGCGGAGGCCGGTCAGCCGGCAATCCTACCGTTCTCGCCTCGGCCTGATGCAGCATTCGCGCGTTGGTTATGCGCGCTCGGCTGCAGGTCTGCGGTTTCGTGAACGTCCGATGGAGCCCGCCGGGAATCGTTGGTAATGAGCAAAAGAATGGCAGTGCTATCACAATTACTGAATCCGACTTCTGACGATGTCGTCTTCTCGGTGAAGACCTTCGCCGCTGCCGTTCTTGCCCTCTTGATCTGCTACACTTTCGACTTGCAGGGGCCGCAATGGGCCTTCACAAGCGTCTATATTATTGCAAATCCTTTGGCGGGCGCCAGCGGATCCAAAGCGCTTTACCGGCTGATCGGGACTGCCGTCGGTGGCGCTGCCACCGTCGTCTTCGTTCCCAACCTCGTCAATTCGCCCGAGATCCTGACGATTGCCATTTCGTTATGGGTAGCAACCTGCCTCTATATAAGCCTGATGGATCGTTCGCCGCGCGGTTATGCCTTCATGCTGGCAGGCTATACCGCGGCGCTGACGAGTTTTCCCGTCGTTGATGCGCCGGACACGGCTTTCACCTATACGACGGCGCGGACGATGGAGATCGGCGTCGCCATCATCTGCACTCTCTTCTTTAATGTCGTGTTTTTCCCCAAATCGGCCAGCAGCGTCCTCGCAAGACGCGTCGATGGCTGGCTTGCCGATATGCGCGGGCTGGCCGGCCAGGTGCTACAGGGCGCCGGAGAGCAAAGAGTGGTGACGCCGCTCTCGCGAAAGCTTGCAGCCGAAGCGATCGACATCCGCCTGTTCACCACGCATGCGTTCTTCGACAGTCCGAGCCTTCGTAGAAAAGCGCAACTGTCACGCGAGCTGCAGCGCATGATGGTGGCCATGCTGCCGGTGATCTCTGGGATCGAAGACGTTCTGGCCGCCTTCAAGAGCAGCAAGGCCGGAATTCCGCCGGAAATCAAGCAACTCGTCGACGACGTGTCTCTCTGGATGAAGGAAGAAACGCCTCTTTCCGGCGAGGATAGAAATACGCTTTGGAACCGCTTGAAGGCGCTTGCCGAGCGTGGAGCGGATGATGGCAGCTGGTCAGGGATCCTGTCGCGAAACCTGGCGTTCCGCCTCCAGGATCTGGTTCAGACCTGGAGCGACTGCCTGGATCTGAAGAATGGCGTCGAACCCAACCGTACCCGGTCACGCCTACTCGTACGTCTTGGCCTGACTGGTTCACAGCGCCCGATGCATCGCGACTACACCATGGCAGCGTTTTCCGGTCTCACGGCCGCGCTTACGACGAGCGTCGGCTGCCTCATCTGGATATCGACCGGCTGGTCGTCCGGCTCCGCAATGGTTCTGATGGGCGCCATCATGATGTGCTTTTTCGCGGCGATGGACAACGCCCAGCCAGTTATCCGAAACTTTATGATGGCGAGCATTTTTACCGGTGTTGCCGCGTTCATCATTCAATTCGCGTTCACGCCGATGATTACCAGCTTTTCGGCCATGATGGCAGTGCTGGCAGTCGTTTGTATCCCGGTGGGCCTGCTGGCAGCCAGGCCTCAGACGTTCCTCATCGGGATGTCTGTCGGCACCAGCCTCCCCAACATGCTTGGTCTTCCGGCGCGCCCGACTTTCGATGCGGCAACTTTTCTGAATTCCAACACTGCAATGATTGCGGGCATGATGCTGGCGTTGGTGGTGACGGTCCTCGTCAAGACCGTTGGGACGGAGTGGAGTGCCAAACGTTTGCTTCGCGCGGGATGGATCGATATTCGCTCCATTGCCGCGGCGGAATCGGGACGCGATTTTACCCGGCTGCTTCATAAAATGCTCGACCGGCTTGCACTTTTGGCACCGCGCATCAACGCTTTGCCAAAGACGTCTCACATCCATGGCGAAGATATCCTGAAGGACATGCGCGCGGGCTTCAACCTTATCGAGCTGCAGCGCGCCATTCAGGGTTTGCCGGGGGGCGATGGCGCTTTTGTTCGGGACGTGGTTCAGGCCATGGCCGGCTATTACGACCGCAAGATCCGTAGCACAGGCCACGTCGCTCCGGACGAGCATCTTCTGCAGTGCCTGGATCGCTGCCTCGATGCGCTCATCACCGCGCGATCGGATGTTGCCGTCGACGCTTCGCGTGCCTGTGCTGCGCTGCGTTACACCCTCTTTCCATCTGCCGACGACTTCAAGCCGGTGCCGGCGCGTCAACTCCAGGAGCAGGCCGCATGAAGCCGGAAATCGATCTCTACGGCGTATTCATTCCAACCCTCGCGCTTTGGGGGCTAATTGCCTACCTTCTCAGCACCGTTTTGCGCAGGCTGCTTGATAGGGTTGGTTTCTACAATCTCGTTTGGCACAGGCCGTTGTTCGACCTTGCCATGCTCGTTTGCATTCTGGCCGGCCTCGTCGAGGCTGCCGACAAGGTGACATTATGAAAACTCTTCTCGCGGCGTCGGGCCGTGTACTCCTGACATGCGTGTTCGTGTGTATCGCAGGTGTGCTGGGATACCATATCTGGGACTATTATATGAACCTGCCGTGGACTCGTGACGGCAAACTTCAGGCAGACGTCGTTCGCTTGACCACGGACGTGTCTGGCATCGTCAGCGAGGTTGACGTGCATGACAACCAGAAGATCAAGATGGGAGATGTCATCTTCAAGATCGACAGCGCCCGCTTCGTGCTGGCCAAGCGGGATGCGGAAGCCCAGGTGACCAGTTCACAGGCGGCTTTGCGTCAGGCGAAGGCCGATCTTGCCCTCTATCAGCGTCTGGGTGATGGCTCGGTTACGCGACAGAAGATTGACCAGGCCCAGACGACCGCCGATCAGGCCGAAGCAACCTATCAGACTGCACTGGTTACGCTCGATACGGCAGAGCTCAATCTTGAACGGTCCACTGTCAAAGCACCGGTCAATGGAGTGATCACCAACTTCTCGCTACGGCCGGGTGACTACGTGACAGCGGGAGCAACGGTTTCGGCCCTGGTTGATAGCGATTCATATTATGTCGATGGCTATTTCGAAGAGAACAAGCTCGACCGGATCAAGCTCGGCGACAAGGCACATATTGGCTTGATGGGAACAACCGGAGTGCTCAAAGGCCATGTTGTTGGCATCGCCGCTGGTATCGAGGACCGTGAACGTACCGATACGACGGATGCGCTGGCCAACGTGACCCCGACATTCACCTGGGTTCGATTGGCACAACGCGTGCCGGTGCGTATAGCGCTGGACGATGTGCCTCAAGGAACAGTTCTGGTCGCTGGCCGAACTGCGAGCGTCAGCATTGCTGAAACACCCTGACGACGACAAATCCGGGACTTCGCTGTCGGCTGATGGCTGGCAGCGAACCACTGGATCCTGTTGGAGAGATATTCGGCCCAACGGGGCGGAGAATGTGCAGCGCCTGTCGCTACACCTTTCAACCAATGGAATATGAGAAGAAATGGCATTGGACGGCGCGTCCCTTATGATTGTGCGCCAGACGCTGAATGCGTTCTGCGAACTCCACAACATTTCGTTGGTGGATGAGCTTGCGCTTGAGGCCGCGGATCAACTCATCAAGATGGTCCTTCGTGGCGAAAGCGGGGTTGACGTACTCAAGTGGAAGCTGGACGACTGGTTTGCCTCAAGCCTTGCGGAGTGACGCTCTCAGGCCGGGCCAACAATCAGTGCGCTCTATGTTTGACCTGATCGGATCACGCCTTGTGCCTCCCGGCAATCGAGTGATTGATCATAAGGTCGGCCCGCTTGGCGGGTGCTCGCGCCATGAGGCAATCCAGTTTTCGTGCACCGGGTCCCCATTCAGCCAGCCTTTGCCGCCACGGCACAAAAGGCCCGCCAGCCACCGTGATGACTGATATCGATTGCTCCGCTTTCCACGGCGACCTGTTCGCACAGAAAACCTTTGGCAGAGGTTCCATCCGCCAGCGATATCGTCCCTATCCCCAATGGCGCGGGAATTGCGGCAACGAACCGGCCAAAGGCAGCCGGCGGCAATCGCCAGACTTCTACATCAATCTCTTTGCCTTGCCCGACTTTCGCCCGGACCATGCCGGGCTTGGGCGGAACCGTGCCGGCAAGCGCGTATAGTCGGTAGTCCGAGGACGTGCTGGCGACACGGGAGAATTCACCGCCCAGTTCGATGAGCTGATGATTGAGCTGCATTCCGGAAAGATGCGCGCCGACGACGACGATATCGATCATGTCATCCGCCGAATTTTCCGGCTCGATGATGGCCGGAACCGGCTGCGCCCAGCCGGTCGCGCCAAGGGGAAGTCCACTTGCGACGTGCAGATCGCGGGCGATTGTCGCCGTCAGCCCGTCCTTGCCCGAAGCGGCAAGCAAGGTGACGCTCGCCGGAAGGCCATCCTTGCGCGTGCCGGTGGGAACTGCGATGCCGCACATGTCGAGCAGGTTGACGAAATTGGTGTAGGTGCCGAGACGTGAGTTCTCACGGATCGGTTCTGCCTCGAGTTCGGCGACCGTATAGTGCCGCGGTGCAGTTGGAACGCAAAACAGATCCAGCGCGTCGATGACGGGTTCCAGTTTTTTCTTCAGCGCCTGAAGCGCATAAAAGCCGTCGAAGGCATCTGCTGCGGAAAGCGCCTTGGCTGCGCCATAGATCTTGCGCGTTACCGGATGGAAGCTTTCTTCGTGAACGTCGAAAAACTCCTTCACAGCAGCGTAACGCTCGGCGACCCAGGCGCCTTCGTAGAGAAGATCGGCGAGCTTGTAGAAATCGGAAAAGGAGATTTCCACCAGCCGGTGGCCCAGTTCGGTGAGTGTGGACAGGGCCTCCGCATAGGCCGCCTCCATGGCGGTGTCGCCGAAGAATTTCAGGTCCTCCTTCGCAGGTACGCCGATCGTCAGTGTTGCCGGCGCAGATCCGAAGCCGATCGCCGGCACTGTCTTCGAATAGGCATCACTTGCATCAGGCCGTGCGGCGACGGAAAACACCGCCCAGGCGTCCTCCACCGTCAGCGCAAAAATCGACACGCAATCGAGCGTGCGGCAGGCCGGAATGACACCTGCGGCGGAGAGAGCCCCGACGCTCGGCTTCAGTCCGACGATATTGTTGAGTCCGGCCGGAATGCGGCCGGAGCCTGCGGTATCGGTACCGAGAGCGAAGCAAACGATGCCCTGCGCCGTGGCGATAGCCGAGCCGGACGACGAGCCTCCCGGTACAAGTGCGGGGTCGATGGCATTCCTGGGGATAGGGTAAGGAGAACGGACGCCCACCAGGCCGGTGGCGAACTGGTCGAGGTTGGTCTTGCCGATTACGAGGGCGCCGGCCCGCTTCAACAACCGGACAACAGTGGCGTCGACCGTGGCCGGATAGGCATAGTCGGGGCAGGCCGCGGTGGTCGGCATGCCGGCGACATCGATATTGTCCTTCACCGCGAAGGGGATGCCGAACAATGGCTTTTGCGGATCGAAAGAGCCGAGCTTGCCGGCCTCGGCAAGCACGCTTTGCTTGTCTGCGATGTGGATGAATATACCGGGATCATCGACCTCGGCGATCCGGTCGAAGACCCTCTCCACGATATCGGCGACGCTGCCGCCATTGCGATAGAAATCCAGCAGCGAACCTATGTCGAAAGCCGGTAGTGAAGCCGACCCAATGCCAGTCATACCTTGTCCTCTTCCAGTATCTTCACCGGCCGGTCCCATTGGATCAGCACGACGCAGCCCGTATCGCTCCACACCGAATGTTCGGTGCCGGCCGCATTGACCACATAGCTCCCGAGGCCGTAATCGCCGGCCTCGTCGGATTGCGTGCCCTCCAGCACGAGGATCGTCTCAAGCCCCTCGTGACGATGGCGTGGGACGGACGCGCCTGCCTGATACTTCAGCAGCGCTACGCCCGGCTGGTCAGCCTCGAAAGGCTTGATCCAGTGAATAGTCACGTCCTTGCGAAAGGGACCGAATTCGAGAGCCTTCCATCCTCCGGATGTCAGCATTTCACGCGTCGTTTCAGGCATTGCCCAGTCCTTTCAGAATGTCGTCGATATGCGCCGTCCACCCGACGATCGCGCCTTGCGCCCGGATCATGGCGATTGCCGCAGCCTTGAATTCGGGGAAATAGCTTTCGGTTGCCTCTTCGCAGAGCAGGCATTCGTAACCGCGGTCGTTTGCCTCGCGCATTGTCGTCTGGACGCAGACCTCGGTGGTAACCCCGGCAAAGACGAGCTGGGTTATGCCTTTTTCTTTCAGTACCTCGCCGAGCTCGGTGGCATAGAAAGCCCCCTTGCCAGGCTTTTCGATAACCACCTCGCCATCGAGCGGGGCGAGCTCGGGGAGGATTGCGGTTCCGGCCTCGCCTGCGATGAGGATGCGCCCCATCGGCCCCGGATCGCCGATCCGAAGCTCGGGATTGCCACGGTCGCGTTTGGCCGGCGGCAGATCGGAAAGGTCCGGGCGGTGGCATTCCATCGTGTGGATGACGGGGAGGCCGGCAGCGCGAAACCCTTCGATCAGCCGCTTCACATCCGGCACGATCTTCGTCACGCGGGACACGTCGTTGCCGAGGCTCGCACCGAAGCCGCCCGGTTCGGCGAAGTCACGTTGCATGTCGATGACGACGAGTGCAAGTTCGTTCAGCCTTGCCTGAAAGGCGAATGGCTCTGCTGAAATCTCCACCATCAGTGATGCCCTGCCATGTGGGCGCCGATGACCCCGATATCGGCGCCGCGTGCCGGCGTTTCATAGACCAGCCGACCCTCCGATATGACCATGATGCGGTCGGACATCTCCAGAAGCTCGTCCAGATCCTCCGACAGCAGCAGGACAGCCGTGCCGGCATTACGGGCCCTCATGATGCGGGCACGAATTTCGGCGACAGCGGAAAAGTCCAGCCCGAAGCATGGGTTCGACACGATTAGCAGATCGACTGCACCGGTGAGTTCTCGGGCAAGCACCGCTCGCTGCACGTTTCCGCCGGAAAGAGCCGCAATCGGAGAGGACGAGGAGGCCGTCTTGACCTTGAAGTCGGAAATCAGTGCCGTTGCCCGTTTCTTCATGCCGCCCTTGTTCAGCCAGATTGCGTCGCGGCCATCGCCCTTCAGGTCGAAAGTGCGGAAAGAGAGATTTTCGATTACCGTCATCTTCGGCGCGCAGGCATTCTGCAGGGGCTCTTCGGGAATGAAGCGGACATTGTTTCTGCGGGTTTCCGCCCGTGTCGCTCCATAGGCCGCGCCATTGACCAGAACGCTGCCGGCATCGGTCTGCCGCTGGCCGGCGAGGATCTCCGTAAGCTCCTTCTGGCCATTCCCGGAAATGCCGGCAATGCCGACGATCTCGCCCGATCGGACTGAAAGGTCTTCGATCTCGATGGTCTTCAGGCCGGAGCGATCCGGCGCCTTGACCTTGCTGACTTTCAGCACGGTTTCTGCGAGGTCCCGCACCGGAGCGCGGCTGTCGAGCTCGGCCAGCTTGACGTCGCCGATCATCATTGCCGCCATGTCTGCGGTCGAAAGGTCGCTGACCTTACCGGTTCCAACCAGTTTGCCTCGGCGCAGCACGGAGACTGCATCGGCGAACTTTGTGATCTCGTGGAACTTGTGGGATATCATCAGTACGGTCAGTTCGCCGCAATCGGTCATGGCCCGCACGAGGCCCAGCATCTCGTCGGCTTCCGCCGGCGTCAGTACCGATGTTGGTTCGTCGAGGACCAGAAAAGAGCGGCCGAGATAGAGCTGCTTTACGATTTCGAGCTTCTGCTTTTCGCCTGCCGCCAGTTCACGGACGGGCCGGTCGAGCGGGATCTTGAAGGGCATGCCCTGCATGAAGGCGGCGAGTTCGCGGCGCTCCTTCACCCAGTTGATCACGGAGGGGACCTTGGCCCGGCTGATCACTAGGTTCTCTGCGCCCGTCAAGGACGGTACGAGCGTAAAATGCTGGTAGACCATGCCGAGGCCGTAGGTGGCCGCATCCTTTGGCGAGGCGACGGCAACCTCGCGCCCATCCACCGACAGTGAACCCGACGTGGCGTGGTAGAAACCCATGATGCATTTGACAAGCGTCGACTTGCCGGCGCCATTTTCGCCGAGAAGCGCATGGAAGGAGCCCGCCGGCACGCTGATCGACACGTCGTCCAGCGCCGTGAAGGAGCCGAAGCGCATCGTCATACCGAGTGTCTCGATGCCCACCGCCTTGCCGGCCTGGGGGAGGGGTGTATCGCGGATGATGTTGACGGATGATGGGCTCATGGCAATTGGCTCACGAATGTATTGGAATTGGAGACTGCGCCGAACACGCCGCCCTGCATCTTGACCATCTTGATGGCTGCCAGATGATTGCCGTAGTCGGTGGCGCCGCAGCAATCCTCCAGAAGCAGGCATTCATAGCCGCGGTCATTGGCTTCCCGCATCGTGGTGGAGACGCAGACATCGGTGGTGATGCCGGTGAGGATGATATTCTCGATGCGCTTCTGGTTGAGTATCAGCTCCAGGTCAGTTGCGCAGAAAGAGCCTTTGCCGGGCTTGTCGATGATCGTCTCGCCGTCGACCGGATAGAGATCGGGGATAATGTCCCAGCCGGGTTCGCCACGGGTAAGAATGCGGCCGCAAGGCCCCGGATCGCCGATGCCGGCGCCGATGCGCTGGGAACGCCAGCGCTTGTTGGCCGGAAGGTCGGCGAGGTCGGGGCGGTGGCCCTCGCGCGTGTGGATGATGTGGTAACCATGGCACGCATGGCCGAGAGTACGGACTTGATCGGCTCTATCGGCGCCTGAACCAGCGACAGATCGTAGCCCATATGGTCGACATAGCCGCCTGGCCCACAGAAATCCGTCTGCATGTCGATGATGATGAGGGCGGTGTTGTCGGGCCGAAGCTTGCCGTTATAAGGCCACGGATAGGGATCGGCCTCGATATAGCTCAAGGTGTTGTCGGTCAGTGGAACGGCGGAAAGGGGGCTTGAAAGGCTGTTCATCGGGTCTCTCCTCTCACTTCGTCAGGGACAGCTCGCCCGGTGCGCCGGCCAGCGCACGGTTGGGCGATGATGTGGCAATCAGGATGGCGAGCGTCAGCACATAGGGGGCGGCGTAGAACAGGTAGTAACCCTGGGTGACGCCGACCGATTGCAGGGCAGGGCCGAGAGCACCGGCACCGCCGAAAAGCAGTGCTGCCAGAAAGCAGTTGATCGGGTTCCAGCGCGCAAAGATCACCAGCGCGACTGCCATCAGCCCCTGGCCTGAAGAAATCCCCTCGTTCCATGAGCCGGGATAGAACAGCGACAGATAGGCACCGCCGATCGCGGTCAGCGATCCTCCGATTGCCGTTGCAAGCAGCCGGACACGATCTGGACTGATCCCCATCGCTCGCGCCGCGTCGGTGCTGTCGCCAACGACACGCAGGACGAGGCCGAGGCGAGTATTCTTGAAAGCCCAGAACAGGAAGAGCGCCAGCGCCAGGCCGATGAAGAACAGGACATTGATATTCAGCGCGGCCTGGACCTGCGGCAGAGAGGACCAACTGCCGAGAGGGATCGACGGCAGCTTGGGAGCCGCCGGCTGGATGAACGGCTTTCCGAGGAAAAAGGCGAAGCCGAGGCCGAACTGCATCATGGCAATGCCGATCGCGATGTCGTTGACCCGCGGGAACTTGCAGATGAAGCCGTGGATCAGCCCGAAGACGCAGCCCGCAGCCATCGCCGCAAGTACGCCGAGCCATGGAGAGCCCGTGATGACCGCGATCGCATAGGCGGTCATGGCACCGAAGACGAGCGTGCCTTCAAGGCCGAGATTGATGCGGCCGGAGCGCTCGGTGATCGCCTCGCCCAGCGATACGAAGATGAAAGGGGTCGAAACCCGGATGGCGCCGGCAAGAATCGCCAAAGGCACGCCCCATAGACCGATACCCGTCTCGTCCATCACAGGCTCCTTTTCCATAGGTCGGGATTGAAGATCTTGAAGCGACCGTAAAAGGTCTCGCAGAAGAGAATGACGATGAAGAGCGTGCCTTGCAGTGCCAGCACCGTGGCATCAGGCAGGCCCATGCGCCGCTGGATGAGGCCGCCGGATGCTTCGAGCCCGCCAAGCAGGAAGGCGATAGGGATGATGGCCAGCGGATTCTGCCGCGCCAGGAACGCGACGAGAATGCCGGTATAGCCGTAGCCGGCGGCAAGCGAGGCATTGGCGCTTCCCTGGACGGCAGCGACTTCGAGCATTCCGGCAAGCCCGGCAAACGAGCCCGCGATGGCCGTGAAGCCGACGATCAACCGGCCGACGGGCAAGCCTTGAATCTGTGCTGCCCGGACATTGCCGCCGGCCATGCGCGCGGCAAAGCCGAAACTCGTCGCCTCGATCAGGGTCCATGAGACGATGCAAGCGACGATGCCGATTGCAAGACCCCAATGTACATCCATGCCGGGCATGTCGCCGATCATGTAGGCCGTCGGCAACGGCTTGGTGGAAGGCTTGTTCAAGCTCGCTGGATCACGGAGCACGCCCTCGACGAGCTGGTTCATCAGGGCGATGGCGATATAGGCAAGAAGAAGCGAAGAGATCGTCTCGTTGACGCCCCTATAGTGCCTCAGGAACCCGGCGAGGCCGATCCACAAACCTCCGACGATCATGGCGGCCACGGCCATTAGAACGAGGAGTGGAAGAGGCGGAAGGATGCCGGCCAGCGGCACGGCGGTTGCTGCGGCCGCGACGCCACCGAGTACCAGCGCGCCCTCGCCTCCGATAATGACGAGGCCGAGCCTCGCCGGCAAGGCAACACAGAGCGCCGTCAGGAGTAGGGGGGCTGCTCGCGACAGGCTGTTCTGGATCGAGAACCAGCTGCCGAAGCCGCCGGCATACATGATCTGAAAGAGGGTGATCGGCGATTTGCCGATCACCAGGATGAAGATGGAGAATAGCGCCAGGCCGGCCAGGATCGCGGCGAGCCCAATCACGACGGGTTCTGCCCGTCGTGCCAGCCATTCGAGGATCGGGCGGAGAGAGGTCCTGCCGCCGGCTGCCATGGATAATGCGGGATCGTTTATTTCGACCGTCATCACGCTTCTCCCTTCAGGTCAAATCAGGAGGTGGAACCGACGACACCCTCGACGAGATAGGCCATGCTTTCGAGATCGATCGCATCCTCGGCATAAGCCTTGTCAGCGGTGATCACGACATTGCCCTTGTTGTCCTTGAGCGGCCCCTTGAAGACCGAAAGCTTGCCGGCCATTGCCTCGGCCAGCGTCGCCTCGAACTTCTTGCGGGCGTCTGCCGATACGCCGGGACCGAGTGGGCTCATCTTGACGAAACCGTCTTTCAGGCCGCCGCGGACGAAATTGGGGAGCTTTTCGCCGGCCTGTGCCCTCTTGGCGAAATCGGTATAGACATTGCCCCAGGCCCATTCGGCGCCTGTGAGGTACTTTTCGGGCGCAAGCGGGCTCTGATTGGCGTGGTAACCACAGACGAAAGCGCCACGACCGGCGGCAGTCTCGACCACGACCTTCGGGCTATCGACATGGCAGGTGATGACATCTGCGCCCTGGTCGACCAGTGCGTTGGTGGCTTCGGCCTCCTTGACCGCCAGCGACCATTCGCCGGTGAAAATCACCTGGCAGGTGATGGCCGGATCGACAGACCGGGCACCGAGCAGGAAGGCGTTGACGTTTTGCAAGACCTGCGGAATGGGTTTGGCGGCGATGAAGCCGATCTTCTTGCTCTTGGTCGCGTAACCGGCGGTGATGCCGTTCAGATATTGGCCTTGGTGGATATAGCCGAAATAGGAGCCCGTATTGGCAGGGTGCTTGCCTTCCTGCCACAGGCCGCCGCAATGGCGGAACTGGACGTTCGGATATTTTGCCGCCATCGCCAGCATGTGGGGATCGAAATAGCCGAAGGATGTCGGGAAGATCAGCGACGCGCCATCGAGATTGATCATCGATTCCATCGTCTTCTGGACATCGACCGTCTCGGGTACGTTTTCCTCTTCGACGATGGTGATGCCGGGCATGGCCTTGATCACGGCCGCGCCTTCGGCATGTGCCTGATTATACCCGTAGTCGTCCTTCGGGCCGACGTAAATGAAGCCGACGGTCAGTGCCGTCTGCGCCTGCGCCCGGCTGGCCACAAGGCCCGGTGCGGCGCTGGCGAGAAGTCCGGTGGCGGAGGCATGAAGAAAATTTCGGCGATTCATGGAAAGGAGTTTGGTCATCGTAATGCTCCCTCGCGGCGCTTGGCCGGTTGTGATTGGGCCGATAGTGATTACATAGTAAAGTGCATGCAATGTGCGTGCCAGAATATTAAGTATATGAATAATAATGATATTTTGTAGGCGCTTTATGGCGCCGTGATCAAAGTGTATGCAGATTTGGAAGGTGTGTGATTATTAAAATATCATTGATTATTTTATCATCGAATAGGGCAGCATCGCAGCCGATAGTGTGGCCAATTGTCAGAAAAATATTATATATTTCAATAATTTGATCACGCAGTTGACTTATTGCTGTGACCTGCCCATGTGTATGCAGGGCGCGAGCTGGAAGTTAGGATCATCGTGACGCAGGCGAGACGAAAGAAGGTTGTAAGAACGGGAACGACGGTCGAGCAAATGGTTCGGGCCATAGCCGACATGATTGTGACCGGGGCGATGCTTCCGGGCGAGAAGCTTGAAGAGATTGCGCTCGCAAGCCGTTTCGAGGTGTCGCGCACGCCGGTTCGCGAGGCACTTCGAGAGCTTGGCGCCATGGGGCTGGTCGATCGCGAACCGAACCGAAGTGCCGTCGTCATGAACGTGACGGAGGCCCACCTGCATTCCATGTTCGAGGCAATGGCAGAGCTGGAGGGCATATGTGCACGGCTTTCTGCAGAACGGATGACAGTCGAGGAGCGGCGCGCTCTCGACATGGAACACCGCGCCTCGATGAAGCTCGTCCATTCCGGATCGCCCGAAGACTATTCAGCCTACAATACGGAATTCCATAACCGGCTCTATCGCGGGGCGCATAACAATCACCTTCTCGAACTGGTAGTGCAGACGCGGGCGCGTCTGGCACCGTTTCGCCGTGCGCAGTTCCGGCTGTCAGGCCGTCTTTCGAAGTCCTACGAGGAGCATGACCGGATCGTCACCGCCATCCTGCGGGCAGACCCTGCGGCTGCGGGGCAGGCCGCCTATATGCATGTGTCGATCGTCAGCGATGCGAGTGCGGTTTTCGCCGCGCCATCGAGTTCGGCGACAGACGGCGACGCCACCGGGCTGAAGCGGCGCTCCTAGCCGACCAGCATTTCCACCGCAGTCCTGAGCAGACGCCTCGATGCGTCGGCCGTCTTGAACCCGGCATGGGCGGTCAATGTCACATTGGACAGGCTGAACCACGGCGATGTTGCCGGAAGCGGCTCCTCGTCGAACACGTCCAGCGCCGCATGGGCAATGCGCCCCTTCTCGAGAGCGTTGCGAAGTGCGGCGCTGTCGATAAGGCCGGCGCGGGCGGTGTTGATGAGGATCGACGTCGGCTTCATCAGCGCAAGCCTTGCTGCGCCGATCATCCCGCGTGTGGTGTCGTTGAGTGCAAGATGCAGCGAGATGACATCGCTCTGCGACAGAAGCTCATCGAGCGGCAGCGCGTGATCGCTCCACCGGGGCGGCAAGGGGCTGCGGTTCCAGATCGATACCGCCATGCCGAGTGCCTCGCCGATCTCGGCAAATGTCTGGCCGATGCCGCCGAAGCCGATAATCCCGAGCCGGCGACCGGCCAGTTCCATGCCTTCCAGCGGCTCCCAATGTCCAGCGCGCAACTCCCGGTCCATCGTGGCGATCTTTCGCGTGGCGGCAAACATCAGGGCCGTCGCGTGCTCTGCCACCGAGCGATCACCATAGCCGGAGATGGTGCGGACACGGATGCCCTGTCGTTCGGCGGCGGCAACGTCGATATAGCTTGTGGCGCCACTGCCGAGAAAGATGATCTCGCGCAGATGAGGCAGGCGGGCAAGCAGAGGCTCGTCCATCATCGTATGACCATTGAGAACTGTGGTCGCCTCTGCAGCGAGCGATACGATGCCTTCGGCGTCCGGGTCGCCGACATTCACCACCATCTTCTGCGCACAGTCGGGCATGACCTCTTGGAGCAGGCCGAGCATGAAGGGCGAGCAATCGATATAGACTGTCTTTGTCATTGCAGGCGTGCCCCCACCGCACGCGACAACGCACCTTGTGAGGCGAGCAGCGTGCGTGTGTACTCATGCGATGGTGCGGCGAAGATCTGCTCGGTGGGCCCGATCTCCAGCAGCTTGCCATGCAGCAGGACGGCCATCCGGTCGCACATGAAGCGCGCCGCATCGAGATCATGAGTGATGAATACCATGGCCATTCCCGTCTCGGCCTGAATGTCCTTGAACAGGTCAAGGACCCCGGCGCGAACCGAAACGTCGAGTTTGGAGACTGCTTCGTCGGCCACGATCATGCTGGGTTCTAGCGCGATGGCTCTTGCAACCGCGACACGCTGCAACTGCCCGCCGGAGAGTTGGTGGACGTAGCGGTCCGCATGGGCCGCAGTCAGTCCGACGCGTTCCAGCAGTGCGATCGATCGCTTCGGTATGTCGACGCGAGGGCAACCGACCATCACGAGCGCCTCCGCCAAAGAGGCGCCCATGGTCGTGCGAGGGTTGAAGGAGCCACCCGGATCCTGGAAGACCATCTGCAACTGCCGGCGCATGCCGCGCAATGCCCGTTCGGGCAGATGGGTGATATCGCGCCCGCGATAGACGATCTCGCCGCCGGACGGCGTGTAGAGCCTAAGCAACGTGCGGCCGAGGGTGGTTTTCCCAGAGCCGGATTCACCGACAAGGCCGAGGATTTCGCCGGGCTGGATATCGAAACTGATGTCATCCAGCGCCTTGAATGCGGCTCTGGTGCGGGAGCCCGGGAAGGTGACCGACAGGTCCCGGACCTTGAACAATGGTTCCGCTTCACCCTTGGATGCCGCCGCACTTTCTGTCCCGGAGACGACGGTCTTGGCGCGGCTGTTGGAAAGCTCCAGGGCCGTATCGATCAGCTTCTTGGTGTAGGGATGCTGAGGATCGGTGAATACCGCCTTGGCTTCACCGGTCTCGACGATTTCGCCGGCATTCATCACGGCAATCCGGTCACAAAGCGATGCCGCGACGGCCATGTCATGGGTGACGAAGATCATCGCTGCCTTCAGCCGGTTGCGCATGTCGAGGAAGAGTTCGAGAATCTGCGCCTCGACCACCTTGTCGAGATTGGTGGTCGGTTCGTCGGCGACGATCAATGCAGGCCTGAGTGCAATCACCAGCGCAATCAACGCGCGCTGCAGCATGCCGCCGCTCAGTTGATGCGGATAGAGATCGATCACCTCGGTCGCACGCTTGACGCCGACTTCTTCCAGCAGCGTGATACCGCGCTGTCGTCCGTCATTGGCAACGCCGGCCTGTTTCAGGATCTGGTCGAAATGCCAGCCGATCGTCTTGGCTGGATTGAAGGAGCCGACCGGGTCCTGGAAGATCATCGCCAGTTGCACGCCGCGCAAGCCGGCAAACTGCCCCTCGGACATGGGAGGCAGGTCGACGCCATCGAAGCGCATCTCGTCGGCTGTGACCTTGGCATTATCGGGCAGGAGCCGTAGCAACGACATGCCCGTCATCGTCTTGCCGGAACCGGATTCGCCGATGACGCCGAGGATCTCGCCCTTGTTGACCACCATGTCGATGCCGTGAAGGACTTCGTTCTCCCCACGGCCGGTGCGGAAGGCGACGCGAAGATTGCGGATTTGAACGATCGGATGCGTCGTCATCGGTCACGCCCTTTCCTTGAGACGGGGATCGGTCATGTCGCGAATGCCGTCGCCGAGCAGGTTGATGCCGAGAAGCGCAATCGAGATTGCCATGCCGCTCATCGTCAGAACCCAAGGCGCGCGGCTGAAATATTCCCGGCCATCGGCCATGATGCCGCCCAGAGAGGGGGTCGGTGGCTGCACGCCAAGTCCGATGAAGCTCAGCCCCGCCTCGAGGATGATCGCAAATGCAAGAGCGACGCTTGCCTGGACCATGATCGGGGCTGCAATATTCGGCAGGATCTGGGTCAGCATGATTGCGCTCGGCCGCCGGCCCATGAGGCGTGAAGCCTGGACGAAAGGTTCTTCGCGGATCAGCATCGTGGTGTTGCGCGAAATGCGGGCGAAGATCGGCAGGTAGACGAGTGCGATTGCACCGATGATATTGGCCGTTGAAAAGCCGAACACGACCATCAGCAGCATCGCCAGGATGAAGCTCGGGAATGCGAAGAGCAGGTCCGAGACACGCATCACGACCTCATCGATCCAGCCACCGAAATAGCCGGACGCCATGCCCATGGCGCAGCCGAACACGGTCGCGATCAGGATGGAGCCGACGCTGATGGCGATCGATACCTGACCACCGGCCAGAACCCGGGCCAGTACGTCGCGCCCGAAACTGTCCGTGCCGAAGGGATGGGCGAAGGAGGGAGGCGCAAGAATGGCCATGAAGTCCATGTCTTCCGGGCCAAAGCTCTGGATGTGAGGGCCGATGAAAACCGCAAGCAGCACGAACAGGGTGATGAACAGACCGACTGCTCCGGTTCGGTGGCGCAACAGGCTGAAGAGGGGGGAGGTCAGGGCGCGCATCAGCGTGTCCTTTTCGGATCGAGAAGCATGCAGATGAAGTCGGTCAGCATGTTGACGGCAAGAACGATCGACAGGAACACCACCGTGCAGGTCTGCAGGACCGGGAAATCGCGGGAAAATGCGCCGTCGACCATGAAGGACCCGACGCCCGGAATGCCGAAAATGCGTTCGACGACGACAACACCACCCAGAATGTAGCGGATCTGTAGTCCGACGACGGTCAAATAGGGCACCATCGCGTTGCGCAGCACGAAATGGATGAAGATGAACCATTCATTGAGGCCGAAGGAACGGGCTGCCGTCACATAGGAACGGTTCATCGTCTCGATCAGCACGGCGCGCAGGGTGCGTGAGAAGACTGCCGCCATGGGAGCGGCGATGGCCAGAGCCGGCAAGAAGCCGGAATAGAGCGCGCCGGCGACGCTGTCGGCAGGCGAAACATAGCCATAGGTGGGGAAAAGGCCGAGGCTGAGGCCTAACCCGAAGATCAGAACATAGCTCAGCCAGAAATCCGGCATTGAAATGCCGAAAACCGCGAGCGAGGTCGCCGCCGTATCGATGAGGCGTCCCCGATTCAAGGCGGCAAGGCTTCCGAGGATCAGCGAGATCACCACCGCCAGGGTGAGCGCATAAAGCCCGATGAACAGCGTTGCCGGTAGTTTTACCGCAAGAAGCAACGCAACCGAACGGCCGGAGGCAACGGCGAGCGACGTGCCGAAGTCACCATGCAGCATGCCGAACAGCCAGTTCAGATATTGCATCCAGACCGGTTGGTCGAGGCCGTAATGGGCCCGGAAAGCGGCAACGGCGTCAGGCGTTGCCTGTTCGCCGAGTGCGGCAAGCGCCGGATCGCCCGGCGCTGCCTTCATGGTGAAGAAGATGACGATTGTGCCGACAAGCAAGACGGCGAGAGCGCCGAGGAGCTTTGCAGCGAAACCGGCCGCAATGCTTCCAAGACCCTTTCGTGCCGCTCGACGCGCGGTGGTCTGGCCGACCGTTTCGCTTACCGGCGCCATCTGATCAGCTGACCTTCATGTTGGCGAACTGATCACCGAAGTTCGAATAGGGCCTCTGCGAAAAGCCTTCGACACCCTTGCGCATCAGATTCTGGATGTTCGAGCAGAAGCACGGGATGACGGGAACATCCTCCATGATCATGGCCTCGACATCCTTGTAGATCTTCACGCGGGCGGCCGGATCGAGAGCCGCACGACCGGCTTCGAGTTTGGCATCGACATCCGGGTTGGAATATTTGCCGAAGTTGCGCCAGCCGGTGGAATGGAACATGTCGCCGACATATTCGTCCGGGTCGACCATGCCGAGCCAGCCCCAGACACCAGCCTGGAAATCACCCGACTTCTGGCGTGCATAGGCCGCGTTGGCATCGGTGACCTCGACCGTGAATTTGGTGCCGAGTACCTGGTTCACCTGGGCGACGAAGATTTCGGCGAAACGCTTCCACCAGCTGCCGCCCCAGGTGACGACCGCAACCGCGTGTTCATCGGCCTTGTATTTCGACTTGGCGAGCTCCGCCTTGGCTCCGGCGGCGTCGAATTTGGTGAAGTCGCGCGGGCCGGGGGTGAAGTAGTCACCAAGCAGCGGCGGGAAGGCACCGTTCAAGGGTACGCCCTCGCCGAAGATAACGGCGGCAACCATGGCCTCGCGCTGGAACGCCATCGAGACGGCGCGACGGAAATGCACGTCGTCGAACGGCGGCTTCGCGAGGTTGACGGAGATGAAGCGGGTATTGAGGCCCGGCTGGCGCAGAACCGTGATGGCCGGGTTCTTCATCAGCTGCGGAACATCGGCGGCTGGGGCCGTCGAGGTCAGGTCGATCTGGTTGCCGAGCAGGGCGGTGACGCCGGAGGCTTCTTCGGTGATCAGCGGGATATCGACGGTCTTGATCGCCGGCGCGCCGCCGAAATAATCTTCATGCGCTGCGAGCTTCAGGCCGGAGCCGGCATTCCATTCCGCAAGCTTGTAGGGCCCGGTGCCGACCGGCGCCTTGCCGAACCCGTCTGCGCCAGCCTTTTCAACGGCCTTGCGCGAGACGATCTGCGTTCCCGTGCGCGCATTGGTGAGGAAGGTCAAAAGCGGTGCGAAGGGCTTGCTTGTGTGGATGCGAACAGTCAGGTCGTCGACGACCTCCACCTTTTCGACGGCCGCCACCTTGCCCTGGTTGGGGGAAGCGAAGGACTTGTCGAGAACGCGTTCGATCGAGAACTTCACGTCATCGGCCGTCATCGGCGATCCGTCATGGAACTTGACGCCCGAGCGCAACTTGAATTCGAGTGCGCCGTCCGGCAGCGTCGTATAGGATTCTGCGAGGTCCGGGACGATCTTCATGTTCTCGTCGAACTTCAGAAGACCGTTGTAAAGCGACCAAATCACATAGAATTCCGGAATGAGCGTCGCCTTTCCGGGATCAAGTGTGTTGATCGTATTGTAGCCGGTGATGGCGGCGCGCAAATTTGTGGCCGCGGCAAAGGCGGGCGTCATCGGGATGCCGAACCCGGTAACCGTTGCCATGGCTGTAGCGCCCTTCAACAGGGTGCGTCGACCGATCTTCATATCCGAAATCATTCCTTCACTCCTGCCTTGTGCGGCTTTTTCCGCAACGTTTGTTGGTCTTGTCCCTCTGGATCAGTCGAGGCCGAGATTCTCGCGCAGTGTTCGGCCTGAATATTCGGTGCGGAAAAGGCCGCGATGGCGCATTTCCGGCAGAATGAAGCGCGAGAGGTCTTCCATGCCCTGCGGCAGCATCGGTGGGCAGATGTTGAAGCCATCGGCGGCCCCAGCCTCGACCCAATGCTGCATGTCATCGACGATTTCCTTGGCGGTGCCGACCATGTAACGGCCGGTAAAGCCGGCTGCCGCATTCTCGTACATCTGCCGGATCGTCAGGTTTTCCCGCCTTGCTTTCTGGATCATCGACGCGGAAATGCTGATCCTGTCGCTGGTGAAATCCTCCGGGATCGGCTTATCGAGATCGTAGGCGGACAGATCGCCGCAGTAATTATACAGCATGGCGAGCCCGGCCGTGGGGTCGATCAACGACTGCATCTCATGGAACTTGGCCTCCGCCTCGGCCTTCGTTTCTCCGACATAGAGCGTGAGGCCCGGCATGATGAGCGGTGCGTTGGCGGTGCGGCCATATTCGGCAGCGCGGCGTTTCAGATCGGCATAGAAGGTGCGGGCTTCCTCGATATCGAGGGCCACGGTGTAGACCACATCCGCATGCTGAGCTGCAATATCGCGTCCCTTGTCGGACGCGCCGGCCTGAACGATCAACGGACGCCCCTGCGGAGTGCGCGCGGCTGTCAGCGGCCCGCGAACCTGAAAGAAGCGTCCGGAGTGATTGAGAACATGGAGCTTTTCAGGATCGTAGAACTGGCCGCTCGCCTTGTCGTGCGTGAAGGCATCGCCCTCGAAGCTGTTCCATAGACCCTTGACGACTTCGACGAATTCGGCGGCGCGATCGTAGCGCTCGTCCTTCGGCAGCGGCGCGACGCGGTTGAAGTTCAGCGCTTCCTGGTCAGACCAGGAGGTGACGACGTTCCAGCCTGCGCGTCCGCCGCTGATATGATCGAGCGAGGCGTATTTACGGGCGACGTGATAGGGCTCGTTGTAGGTCGTCGATGCGGTGGCGACGAGGCCGATGTTCTTTGTCACTGCGGCAATTGCGGAAAGCAGTGTCAGCGGCTCCAGTTCCGCGTTGCGCACGTCGTGAGACAGGGCGCCTGCAGGTTTGTCTTCGCCGCGCACGGCCAAGCCATCTGCGAAGAAGATCATGTCAAGCTTCTCGGCCTCCGCCTGCAACGCGACATCGCGATAAGCGGCAAACGACGTCAGCCAGGATGGATCGAAATCCGGATGCCGCCACGCAGCTATGTGGTAGCCCAGGTAACGCATGGACAGTCCAAGCTTGATGTCGGTCATTCTCGTCGTTCCCTTGTGGCAGATGTTGGCGAACGTGCATCGGCCGCTTCTTATTTCGGTATACCCAATCAATGCATGAGTTGAGTTTTTGCGCAACTGGATTTTGTCATTGACTTCGATCAATTTTTGATCTGGCCTGAAAAATGTGCATATTAGCATAAAAAACGTAATATAAACAATGATTATGAAGGATTGAATCGTCAGGAAAGTTGAATATTGCGTTGTCGGGGATTTCGTCGATTGAAACGGATCTGCGTTTGGGTATACTGAAATGGAAAATTGCGGGGAACGTGTCTCCCGAAATTCCCGGAGCGGTCAAATGGAAGCACCCTCTACGCCGGATGGCGGTGCTGTATATGTCGGACTGAAGGAGCGTATTCTCAGTCATGAGTTCCTGATGGGGGCGCCGCTGCGTGAGGAGGATGTTGCCGGCTGGTTCGGCACGAGCCGGGTTCCTGCCCGCGATGCGTTGCGCAGGCTGGCGCAGGAAGGTCTGGTGGAGCGGGTAGGACGCCGCTACACCATTCGCAGCTACAGCTACGATGAAATCGTCATCGTCTACCGGCTTCGCGCCGCGCTGGAGCATCTGGCGGTGGAGCAAGCCGTTGCCAACCGTGCTCGCGGTTTCGACAAGATCGCCTCCGTGCTCGATCGTCAGAGAGAGGCGGTGCAACGCGCCAGCCGCGGCGAATTCAGTGCGCTCGATACCGAGTTTCATCTTGCCATCGCGGAAGTCAGCGGCCTGCCCATGCTGTCGCAGGAGCTGGAACTTGTTCTCAATCGGGCGCGTCTGATCCGCAGCAACGAGATCGGCCGCGATTCCGGCCCTCGTGCCGCCTATGACGATCACTGCCGCATCTTCGCAGCGATGGAGCGCAACGACGCGCGAACCGCCAAGGCGGAGCTCGAATACCACTATTCCACGACGCTACGCTGGCATACCGGCGCGGCTATCGCATCAGCGCAGCAGGACAGTCCTTGATATGACTTACGCCACCGATTGCCTCAATCAGTTTCCGACATTGTGGATGGATACCGCGCAGGAGGCCGACCTTTCGACGCCTCTGGATGGGGACGCACGATGCGACGTCGCCATCATCGGCGGCGGATATACCGGCCTTGCCGCGGCTATCACCTTGGCACGCCGCGGCGTGAGTGTTCGCCTTCTCGAAGGCAGCTTTCCCGGTTGGGGTGGCTCGGGCCGCAATAGCGGTTCGGTCATCCGTGGCTTCAAGAACAGCCGCAGCGATCTCATCCGTACCTATGGCGAGGACCGTGGCCGGGCGATGGCCGATTTCGGCGCCCGTACGACAGATGTGGTGATGGACTTCATTTCTGAATACGGGATCGAATGCGATCTAAAGCGTACCGGATGGCTGCTTCCGGCTCACAATGCGGCAGGCATTCGCCGTGTCGAGGAGCGCGTTCGCACATGGACCGCGGACGGATTTGACGGCCTCGATGTCGTCGGGCGCGATGAACTGGCCGCCATGCTCGGCTCGCAGGCCTATATCGGCGGGATGATCGATCGCGAAGGCGCCTCCATCAATCCACTCAGCTATGCGCGCGGTCTGGCCCGTGCTGCAATCGGTCTGGGCGCACATATCCATTGCCAGACGCCGGCAACGGCCATCAAGGAGACGGCCGGGGGCTGGTCGGTATCCACGCCGCGCGGCACCGTCACAGCCAAGGCCGTCATTCTGGCGACCGACGCCTATTCGCGTGGCCTGAGTGCGGCAGTGGATGACAGTTACGTTTCCATTCACACCTTCATCGTTGCGACCGCGCAATTGCCCGATGCTGTCGCCGATACGGTCCTGCCCGGTGAACATGCAGCCTCGGATAGCCGCCGTATTCTCAACTATTGGCATAAGACGCCCGATCGCAGGGTTCTCTTCGGCACCAGGGGGACATTGAATGGCCCGCGCCGGGCGCAGGATTTTTCCCATGTCGAGAAGGCCATGCTGAACGTTTACCCACAGCTCGCCGGCCAGCCGATCGAGTATCGTTGGGCGGGCAAGGTCGGGCTGACGCGTGATTTCATGCCCCATATCGACCAACCCCAGCCGGGCCTGTGGACCGCTCATGGCTATTGCGGGCGTGGCGTCGCTATGGCGAGCGCCTATGGAACGCTGCTTGGCCAGACGGTGCTGGGCAATGGGTCGTTAGGTGAATTGCCCATTCCGAACACGCCCGCGCCTCGCATGCCGCCGCTTTTGATGCGCAATGTCAGTGTGGTTGCAGCAACGCAGCTCTATCGCGCATTGGACGTCCGTTTCTGACATTTCCGATATTCGCTGCGCTGGCCATTGCGCAGGATCTGCCAAGGGATATGATATGACCAAGAATGCTCCGACTTTGGTGCCGAACGAGCCGGTCTCCCTATCTGCCTATCGGGCCGCCATGGCCCAGGTGGCGGCGCCCGTCCACATCATCACCACGCGATGCGGTGAGCAGAATTATGGGATGACGGCCACGGCGGTCTGCAGTGTCACCGACACGCCGCCGCGTCTGCTGGTCTGCATCAACCGTACCGCGCAGTCCTACGAGCATTTCCTCACCTCAAAAGTTCTGGCTGTCAACACAGTCCACGCCGTCGACCAGGAGGTTGCCGCGGTCTTTGCCGGGGCGGGGGGTATAAAGGACATGGACGTACGTTTCAGCCATGGCCGCTGGGATGTGCTCGAGACCGGCGCGCCGGTCTTGGCCAGTGCCATCTCAGTCTTCGATTGCAGGATCACCGAAGTGTCGCGGCAGGAGACGCACGATATCCTGCTCTGCGATGTCGTGGGCCTGCGCGTCGCGGAGCAGCCGGAGCCACTCCTGTATTTCGACCGGCGGTTTACGACGCTTGCGAGCCAAGCCTGACCACTTGCCTTGAGTTGCGGGTCCACATTATTGCCGGAAGTAGTTTGAGAGCTGCCTATCAAGGCGAAGCCCGCACAACGGTCAAGCTGTCGTGCGGGCCTCTAACCGCCATCATGGCGGCTGGGAACAATCGGTGTAGCGTTGGCCGCCTAGCGTCAAATGAATATTTTGTAATTCACCCTCATGTTCGATTGAAGGCGTGAAAGGCCTCATCCACAGGAATAGTTAGAAATATCTAATGTTCATTATTCCTGCGATTTGAGCCGCCAAATGCTATTGATCACTTTGCTTCATTCTGCGCTTCGTCTGCGATCAAGCTGTTATTGTCCGGCTCGTGCCGGCGAGAAGCGGCGGTATCGACACCCACTCGATTACGCCAATGTTTCGGTTGTGCCGAAAGTGGATTGACAGGCGCATGGCCTGCGGCAATCATTTGTGTACGAACAATGGGCGCCAAGACCCGGGGAACGACATGATGATTGCAGCTGGTCGTGGCCGGCTACCGGCCCGGCGGCCGGCGCCTGGTCGTATTTTTCTTCATCGAAAATGCTGTCGTCGGAGGGCGGACGGCAGGCGCAGTCAGCTCCGCTGCCTTGGCGGGAATTGCTGCCGATGAAGACCGGGCGCATTCATCTCAAGGTCAATGGCCGGGACCATGAATTCGATCTCTCTCCCGACACGCCTTTGCTCTACGTGCTTCGCAACGATCTCTGTCTGAACGGCCCGAAATTCGGCTGCGGGCTGGGCGAATGCGGCGCCTGTTCCGTGCTTGTGAATGGCAGGACGGTGCGCTCGTGCTCGATCTCGGTGGCTGCTGCGGAGGGCAGGGAGATCGTCACACTGGAGGGACTTGGCACCGTCGATGCGCCGCATCCCGTGCAACGGGCCTTTGTCGAGCAACAGGCCGCCCAATGCGGTTACTGCCTCAATGGCATGATCATGGCGGTTGCCGGCCTCCTCAACCGCAATCCGGACCCGGCAGAAGACGATATCCGCGCGGCCCTCAAGGGGCATCTCTGTCGCTGCGGCACCCATATGGAAATCCTCGCGGCAGCAAGGCGGGCCAGCCAGTTGATGCGGGAGGCGCAGTTGGTGGAGATACGGTCATGACCCAACAGCGCGAAACGATTGTCTCCGCCTATTTCGATGCTGCCGGGGCTCTTCTTGTCGTGCGGCAGAATGCGACCGGTGAGCCGGAACTGTTTCTTGCCATCGAGCCGGGCTGTCGGGTTACCGCATTCAATGGGCATGTCGACCTTGGTACCGGTATTCGTACCGCCCTCGCGCAGATCGTCGCCGAGGAACTGGATATAGGCTTCGACCGCGTGACCATGGTGCTCGGCACCACCACCGCCGTTCCGAACCAGGGGCCGACGATCGCCAGCGAAACGATCCAGTTTGCCGCAAAGCCGCTGCGCCAGGCCGCAGCAACGGCGCGCAGGCACCTGCTGGAGCGCGCCGCGGCATTGCACGCACTGGCGCCCGCCGCCCTGATGATCGAGAATGGCGTGATCCGGCCAAGGGCGGAATCCAACTGGGAGCTGAGTTTCGACGATCTCATTTCGGATCGCAACGAGCAGATCGAAATCGACCCTATGGCGCCCGTCAAGGCCGCAGGAGATTATCGGCTTGTCGGCCGAGGACAGCCGCGCAGCGACATCGCCGCGAAGGCCGCGGGAACCTGGTCCTATGTTCATGACGTTCGCGTACCCGGCATGCTGCATGGGCGCGTCGTGCGCCCGCCCTATACCGGCTTCGACAGCGGCGATTTCGTTGGCCGCAGTCTGCTTGCGGTCGACGAAGCCTCGATTGCGCATCTCCCGGGTATCGTCTCCATCGTCGTGGACGGCGATTTCATCGGTATCGTTGCGACACGTGAGGAATTCGCCGCCCAGGCCGCCCGTGAACTCAAGGTGACATGGAGGGAATTGCCGGAGTTCCAGGACCTTAACGATCCGGAAGAGCCGATCCGAAGGAACAGCGGCAAGCCACGCCTGTTGCGCGACCAGGGCGACGTCGAGCGGGCGCTGGCGGGAGCGGCGCCGCTGATGGAGCGCACCTATGTGTGGCCTTACCAGATGCATGCCTCGATCGGCCCATCCTGTGCCGTGGCGGACTGGAGGCCCGGCAGCCTGGTGGTCTGGTCGGGCACGCAGAACCCCTTTCCGATGCGGCGTGACCTGGCACTTCTGCTTGGTATGCCGGAGGGCGAGATTGTTGTCGAACGGCTGGAGGCGGCAGGCTGTTATGGCCGCAATTGCGCAGACGACGTGACGGCGGATGCCGCACTCCTTTCGCGGGCGGTGGGCAAGCCGGTCCGCGTACAGCTGACGAGGGAACAGGAACATGCCTGGGAGCCGAAAGGGGCAGCGCAGGTGATCGATGTTCGCGGCGGTCTCGACCTCGAAGGTGGGCCGGCCGGCTATGAATTCGATACCCGCTATCCGTCCAATCTATCGCCAACGCTTGCGCTGGTCCTGACCGGGCGTGTGTCGAACATCGCGGATGTCTCCGATATGGGCGACCGTACGGCGATCCCGCCTTATGCCTTCGGCAATATGCGGGTCACCGTCCACGACATGCCGCCGATCGCCCGTGCCTCTTGGTTTCGCGGCGTCTCAGCCATGCCGAATTCGTTTGCGCATGAAAGCTTTATCGACGAATTGGCAGCTGCTGCGGGCGTCGATCCCGTCGAATACCGGCTTCGATATCTGACCGAGCCACGCTCCATCGATCTCGTGCGTGCCGTGACCGAGAGAGCCGGCTGGAAACCACGCACGCGGCCGGGAACCGAGGGCGGCGAGGGTGATCTGCTCTATGGCCGCGGTTTCGCCTATGCCGTTTATGTCCATGGCAAATTTCCGGGCATCGCCGCAGCCTGGTCGGCCTGGGTCGCAGATGTTGCGGTCAACAGGAAGACCGGCGAGATCGCGGTCACCAAGATTACCGTCGGCCAGGATTCCGGGATGATGATCAACCCAGACGGGGTGAAGCATCAGATCCATGGTAATGTCATCCAGTCGCTGAGCCGGGTGTTGAAGGAAAAGGTCAGTTTCGACGGTGCCAGGGTCGAAAGCCTCGAATGGGGCGGTTATCCGATCATGACTTTCCCGGAAGTGCCGGATATCGATGTGCTGATGGTGCGGCGCCCGGATGACGAGCCGCTTGGCGTCGGCGAGTCCGCCTCGGTTCCGAGTGCTGCGGCGATCGTCAACGCGGTCTATGATGCGACCGGTCTGAGGTTCCGCGAACTGCCTTTGACGCCTGACCGAGTTCTGGCCGCGTTGCGCGAACAGCGTGGCGAGCACCTTCCTGCACCGGCAGTCGCGCAGGCGAAGAGGCGCGGCTGGTGGACACTGCCACTGGCGCTGGCCGGCATTGCCGGTGCAATTGCCGGAGGCATTACGCTCGCATCTCCTATTCGGGGGAGTTTTGCGCCCATTCCGCGACCGGATCCCGGCGTCTTCAGTTCGGCGACAATCGAAAAAGGCAGGCTGGTCGCCGCGGCTGCGGGCTGCAACGTCTGTCACGAGGGTACGGACGGCACGCCCTTCGCCGGTGGCCACGCATTCGAAACGCCCTTCGGAACGGTCTACTCCACCAATATCTCGCCCGATCCTGTTCATGGGATCGGAAACTGGTCTTACCCCGCTTTCGCACGGGCTATGCGTGAAGGGGTGGCCCGTGATGGCCGGCATCTCTACCCCGTTCATCCCTACACGTCTTTTGCCGGTGTGGATGAGGCCGATCTGCAGGCGCTCTACGCTTACCTGATGACGGCGGCACCGTCGGACGCCAAGTCGCCGACGAACGAGCTGAAGCCGCCTTTCAATATCCGCGGTCTGCTGGCGGGCTGGAATGCGCTTTATCTCGACCCTCAGCCCTTCAAGCCCGATCAGACCCGAAGCGCGAGCTGGAACCGTGGCGCCTATCTGGTGGAGACGCTTGGCCATTGTTCCGCCTGTCATACAGAACGCAATATGCTTGGTGCCGAAAGGCAGGGCGAGGCGCATCTTGCCGGTGGTTATGCCGATGGCTGGTCGGCACCCTCCATCAATGGAGCAGGGGGTGGTCCCATCGGTTGGACCCGCGCAGCACTCTACGATTATCTTCGTACCGGCCATTCCGCCGAGCACGGCAGTGCAGGCGGTCCGATGGCCGAGGTGGTCGGTTCGCTTGCAGCCCTCCCGGATGAGGATATCGCCGCAATATCCGAATACCTTGCCGGCCGCGGCGAGGCCGTTTCGAGTGATGAGGCCAGTCGCCAGAAGGGCTTGAGACTGGCGGCCTCCGAGGCGGCAAAGCCCTCTGCGCTGGAGATCGCACCTGCCGGCGCGCGCATATTCGAAGGTGCCTGCGCTTCCTGCCACGAAAATGGCACGCCACTGGCCAGCCTTGCACTGCGTTCCGGGCTTTCGGCTTCGAGGCCGGATAATGTCGTCAATGCCATTCTAAAGGGGATGCATGCGCCGGCCGTGCTGACCGAAAAGGCGAGTGCCGAAGATCTGGAGATCATGCAGATGCCCGGCTTCTCCCAGAGCCTCAGTGATCGCCAGATCAGCGATCTTGCAGCCTATCTGAGGGCACGGTTTGCACCCGGCAAGCCTGCGTGGGAGGGCGTGAAAGAGGCGGTGGCGAGGGCGAGGGGGCGTGCCGGAGGGTGATTTGACGCAAACCTAACAGGTCGAAACACACGGGTCTGCCCGGCCGAAGGCCGTCGCCTCTCACCCCACAAACGCCCGTTCGACGACGAAGGTGGCAGGCTTGTTGTTGGCGCCTTCGACAAGCCCGAAACCTTCCAGCATGGCGGACGTATCCTTGATCATCGCCATCGAGCCGCAGATCATCCCCCGGTCGATCTCCGGATCAATTCGCGGCAGGCCGGTCATCTCGAAAAATCGGCCGTCGGTCATCAGGTCCGTAATCCTGCCCATGCGCGGAAACGTCTGGCGTGTCGTGCTGGTGAACAATTTGAGGCGACCCTCCACCAGATCGCCAACCAGAGGGTCGTCCCGCAGGTCTTCGACAAGGCGGGTGATATAGGTCAGCTCATCCACCTGGCGGCAGGTCTGGACCAGCACGACTTCCTCGAATTTCTCATAGGTCTCGGGATCACGCACGAGGCTGGCAAAGGGGGCAACGCCAGTGCCGGTCGAAAGCAGATAGAGCCGCTTGCCCGGCAGAAGCGCATCAAGCACCAATGTACCGGTCGGCTTCTTGCGCATCAGCACCGTATCGCCCGGCTTTATCTTCTGCAGATGTTCCGTCAGCGGCCCATTGGCAACCTTGATCGAGAAGAATTCGATCTCGTCGTCCCAGGAGGGGCTGGCGATCGAATAGGCACGGAAAACCGGCTTCTGGGCGTTTGGCAGCCCGATCATCACGAATTCACCGGAGCGGAAGCGAAAGCTCGCCGGACGCGTGATGCGAAAGCGGAACAGACGATCGGTGAAATGTTCGACAGCCACGACCTTTTCCGCGAACACATTGTCCGGAACGGCAAAGGTGGCTGCAACTTCCGCGACCGCGTGCATATTCGTGGCCAAGCCGCCTTCCGTCATGATGACCTCGTCAAAATCGTTTGCATGCAAATGATATTGCCGTCAAAAGGCCATTCAGTCAAGAATTGTTCAGCCAACCGTGGGCGTCGAGAGAAGCCAAAGGCCGAACACCGTATATCCGACCATGACCAGCGCCAGAGAAATCTGGCTGACGGTCGCGCGTGCAGGGCTTTTCAGGCGTTGCAACGCAATCATGTGGGCAAGCAGGATGCCGATGCAATGACCGATGGCGATGACTGCCGTCTGGGTGGTCCAGACCGTCTGAACATTATGGATATCGGTCAGCACCGATCCTGTGACATGCCAATGCGCCGTACCGAACAGATCCCATCCCCGGTGGAATGGGTCGGATATGACCGCATAGAGATACTGACCGTTCATCAAAAGTAGGCCGAGATAGTGCGCTGCGTGAAAGGCGACCGAGATCGGCACGATCGAATAGACCAGATGTGTTGCAAGTTGCACCATAACCCGCCAGCCGCGCTCGCCGACGAGCCATGCGCCGATCAGGACTGCGAAGAAATAGATCGAGGCGAGGATGATGGGTGCCGCGATGAGGCCAAGCGTATTCGGCAGCATCACGCCGCTGCGACCGAGAAACTCGAGCGGATTGACCTCAATGGTCGCGAGCCATGTGAAAGTTTCTGCGAAGCCATCAAAAGAGGCCGTCCCGAGCGTCAGTAGCAGGAATATGGCGGCACTCGGGGAGGGCGGTTCTTCCGTCACGCATCTCTGGCCCGGCCAGGCGAAGTGGACGGTCGCCCATATACCTCCCGATCTGGGCGGTTCGATCTGAATTGGAGCGATCATGCCGATCATGCGGAAATAGACGGAGAAGGGCTCGCCGCGCCGTGTCCATTCTTCTTCGCCGAAGATCACCACCGCCGCGAGATTGCCGAGCCAGTAGAGCGTAACGACCATGGCCAGACCGGGCGGGTCTTCCGGGGCAAGCGAGATCAATTCGAACCATGCAAAGCCAAAGAAAAGCAGGATGGCCGGCAGATAGCCCAGAGCCGCGGGAAGCTGCGCCATCGGCTCCCGTCCCAGCGGTCGCCCCGTCACCTTTCGCAGCATGGCGAGCGGTCCGGTCCAGGGATTGAACCACGGCCAGAGGTTTCCGAAAATGGCCTGCACCAGCGTGAACCCTACCCAGAACAGGGTCCAGACGACCAGCGGCAGAGGGTTTTCCAGTGGATCGGCCGTGGAATACAAGCCCGTTGCCACCAAAGCGGCAAGCACCAGGAAGCTGGCGCTGCTGACGATAACGGTTGGCACAACCGGCCTGTTGGTCAAGATGAAAACCGCTTTGCTGGCTCGGGAGAACCATGCGGCGGGAACAAGAAGAAGGGCGACGAAAGTAACCGCGACGACGATTGCCCCGCCGGTCATGTAATAGTCGGTCGGCAGCAGCATCACCATGCCGCGCTCGGTGCCGTGTGCATACGCACAATCAGGCGCAAAAAGGCCGGCTGTGGCTGCGACGAAAAATGTTAAAAAAATACCGGGATTTAGGCCGTTGACCTGAAGTTTCATGCGACCCTCGAATTCAGCGGCCAAGCCGGATTTCTACATCACGTTCATCTGAAAATTAAGGCCTTCCATGGCCTTTGAACTTCCGCCAGACTGCGGCGAATCCTGCCGTCCGTGGTGCTCGGGAGCATGAAGAAATTATTCGTTGGCATACAAACAGGAGGTGGCCCCGTTGTCCATGGTCGATCACCTAATTTTCAACGCTCCCGATGCGGCGCTTGTCAATCATCAAACATCGTGATTTGTTGGTAGGCGAATGATCTATCGCACAAGAATGACGGACGTTCTTTCCACTAAGAGGGGAAATCTAAAATGACCGACAAGACCGCAGACCCGAAATCCTCATTGACGCGCCGCTCGACGCTTCTGGGAATGGGAGCCGCCGCCGGCGCCGGCGTTATCTCTTCCGTGTCGCCCGGCTTCGTTCGCTATGCTCAGGCACAATCGTCCGAACCGATCAAGCTCGGTTTCGAATGTCACCGCACCGGCATCGGTGCCTCCTATGGACGCTGGTACGAGCGCGTCGCCAATGCCGCAGTGAAGATCATCAACGACGAAGGCGGCATCAATGGGCGACCGATCCAGCTGATCGTCGAGGATGACGGCACCGATCCCAAGCGCGGTGCCGAAGTCGTCGAGAAATTCGCCACCCAGCACAAGGTCGATGCCGTTTTCGGCACGCTTTTCTCGAATGTCGTCGTGGGCGCTGCGCCGCGCGCCGGCGAACTCAAGATGCCGTATCTCGTCGTGTCCGAAGGCACCCATGTGTCGTCGGGGAGCCTTAATCGCTATTGCTTCCAGCCCGGCATTACCGACGTCCGCAGCCAGGTCATTTCAATGGCGCCGTGGATCACCAAGAATCTCGGCAAGAAGGTCACGATGATCTATCCGGACTATGCTTTCGGCTACGATCACCGCGACAACCTTCCGCCGGCGATCAAGGCGCAGGGCGGCGAAGTGCTGGAACTGATTGCCGTTCCGCCGACGGAAACGTCCTTTACCCGTTATCTGCCGCGTATTCCGAGCGACACGGATGTGCTTTACCACATCATGGTAGGCCCCTCGGTGCTGACATTCGTCACCGAACTCGGGCAGTTCTACGGCTCGCAGCGACCGGCGATCTTCGGTTTCATGGACAGTATCGAAGCCGTCGACCTTGCCACACCGCAGCTCGGCTTTCTCGATGGCACCTATTTCTGGGAAGGCATGCCGCGTTACGCCCAGAAGGACCAGAGCCAGTGGGACAAGCTTTATCGCGCGGCCGTTGGCGTCAATGAGAACGGTGCCAGCGTCAAGGATCCGAAGGACATCTCCACCTATTCCCATATGTTCGGTGTCTGGGAGACGCTTTTCGTCATCAAACAGGCCATGCAGGCCGCCGGTTATTCCGGTCCGCAGGACAAGGCGAAGTTCATAGAAGCGCTTGAGGCGATACAAAAGTTCGATGAAGGTCGCGATCACCCGCAGGGCGACAAGATCTTCAACGGCAAGAACCACCAGGCCTATGGCCACCAGAACATCTCAAAGGTCAATGGTACGCGCCTGGACGTCGTCCATCGCACCTCGATCGAGGACGGGATGTACGAGTCAAAGACCGACTATACGAAAATGTCTCTCTGACAGAGCCTTGAGCCGAGGGGGCCTCGTGCGGCGCCCTCGGTGTCTTCCGTGATCCTTTGCCGTCCGAATTATCCGGCAGGGGACGCGTGTGCCCTTGAACCAAGGAGAGAGTCTTGGCTTTCGGCCCGTTCCTGCTGCTTGCGACATTCGAAGGACTGCTCCAGGCCGCCGTTCTCACGCTGACCGCTCTGGGATTGTCGCTCGTCTTCGGCGTCATGCGCGTCGTCAACGTCGCGCATGGCGAATTCTACATGCTCGGTGCCGTCATCGCTTGGTGGGTGGCGTCGATGTTCGGCATGCATCCGGCGATCGGCTTTTTCGTCGCGCTGTTTGTCAGTCCGCTCATCGTCGGCGTCATCGCCTTCGCCAGCGAGAGGTTGATCCTCAAGCGGCTGAACTATGATCCGGAATCGACCATTGTTGCGACGATCGGCATGCTCTACATCATCCAGCAGACGGTGCTCCTGACCTACGGGCCGGATGCAAGACCGGTGCCGGCGCCCTTCTATTATCGCATCCAGCTGCCCTGGTTCGGCTATTCTGGTTACAATCTCTTTGTCGTTGCCGCGGCGATCGTGCTGCTTGTTGCCGTCTGGTTCGTGCTGGCCCGTACCCGGCTTGGCCTGATCATGCGGGCTACCCAGTTCGATCGGGAGACGGCGCAGGCCTTCGGCATACCGATCGAGCGCGTTTATGCCTTCGTCTTTGCAGCGGGCGCGATGCTTGCCGCTATTGCCGCCGTGCTGATCGTGCCGATCCGCCAGGCCTATTACCTGATGGGGCTCGATCCGCTGCTCCTGTCCTTTATCGTCGTCATCCTCGGCGGGCTCGGGAGCCTGAGGGGCACGGTCGTCGCAGCTCTGCTCATCGGCCTCAGCGACGGCATCATCTCTGTCTTCTTTTCGCCGACGCTGGCGAAGATGATTTCGACCCTGCTTGTCGCGCTTGTGCTCGTCTTCAAGCCGGAAGGCCTGTTCGGAGCCAAGGCACGATGACCGCAGCCAATACGATACGCGTCATCGCGCTGCATGCTGCGGTGCTGGCGGCACTGTTTTTCGTCCAGTTCATCCTGCCGGATTATCATTATCTGGCGATGACCCGGGTCATGGTTCTGGCTGTCTATGCCATGGGCTATAACATGCTGTTCGGCTATACCGGGTTGCTCAGCCTCGGCCACGCCATGTTCTTCGCCGCCGGTCTCTATGGCGCGGGCATGATAGCCTATTATACGGATCTCGGCGTACCGCTCGCCTTCCTGATCGGTATCGGCTGCGGTGCGCTCCTGTCGCTGGTGATCGGGCTCATCGCACTGCGCACTACCGGCGTGGCCTTCATGATCGTCACCATGATGTTTGCTCAGGTGGCTTTCCTGACGACGACCTATTTTACCGATTACACCCGCGGTGAAGAGGGGCTGACGATGCCGACGACAGCCCGCAGTTTCGATCTTCTGGGGCTGCATGCCGATCTTACCAATGCCACGCTGCGCTATAATCTCGCGCTCGGAATGCTTGCCATCGCGCTCGTGGTGATCCTTTTCATCGCAAGAGGTCCGATGGGCCGAGTGCTGATCGCCATCCGTGAAAACGAACCGCGTACTCTGATGCTGGGCTTCGATACGTTCCGCGCCAAGCTCGGTGCACTCGTCGTCTCCGGCACAATCTCGGCGATGGCAGGGGCCGCCTATGGCCTGCTGTTTGCCTATATCGGCGCGGGCTTTGCCTCCATTCAATATTCGATCGAAGCGCTGCTTTTCACCCTTCTCGGCGGTGCGGGGACAGTGCTCGGCCCGCTTCTCGGCACGATCGTGATGTTCTACATGATCGATATCGCCAGCGAGTATACGGAAGCCTATCTGCTCGTCACCGGGGTGGCGCTGGTGCTGCTCGTCCTCTTCTTCCCGAAGGGCATTCTCGGAACGATCCGCGAAAGGTGGTTGCCATGGCTCCCGTGACGCTGCTTTCGACCAAGGGGCTCAGCCGTCGGTTCGGTGGATTGAAGGCGGTCAACGACGTCGATTTTTCCATCCGCGAGGGAGAGATCCGCGCGTTGATCGGCCCGAACGGCGCGGGCAAGACCACTTTCGTCTCGCTGCTTTCCGGCCGCATATCGCCGAGTGGCGGCTCGATCGAATTCCTCGGAAAGGACATTACCGGCAGGCCCGCCCACAAGCGCGTGCGCGATGGCATCGCCTATACGTTCCAGATCACCAGCATCTATCCGATGCTCAGCGTGTTCGACAACGTTGCCCTGTCTGCCCAGAGCACGTTGCAACGCAAATCCGGTTCCAGCAGTGCGGCCATCGCCAAAAAGGCAATCGCGGCACTCGACCGCGTGGGTTTGACGGACCGTTTGGGGGACAAGGCTGGCACCATGTCCTACGGCCATCAGCGATTGCTCGAAGTGGCCATGGGGCTGGCGCTGGAACCGAAACTCCTGATCCTCGATGAACCGACGCAGGGGCTTTCAGATGGCGAGATCGACAATTTCTGCCGGTTGGTGAAGGGTATAGCTCGATCGGCAACCGTACTCCTGATCGAGCATAACATGCCGGTCGTGATGCAGCTTGCCGATACGATCACGGTGCTCAATTACGGCGAAATTCTCGCGGAGGGACCGCCCGCCGATATTCGTGCCAATTCGGCCGTCCAGGCCGCCTATCTGGGGACTGGCTGACATGTTGGAGATCGACAATCTCGACGTCTATCATGGCAATAGCCAGACCCTCAAAGGCATGTCGCTGAGCTTGAACAAGGGGGAGGTGCTCTGCCTTCTGGGGCGCAATGGCGCGGGCAAGACGACGACGCTGCGCGCCATCATGGGGCTGGCGCGTGCAAAGGGCGGCAGCATCCGTTTCGATGGCAAGGAGATATCGGGACTGCCTGCTCACGAAGTTCCCCGTCGCGGCATCGGTTATGTGCCGCAAGGACGACGTCTGTTTTCCGAGTTGACGGTGCGCGAAAACCTGGAAATCGGCCTGATGACGCGCAACAGCCCCCGTCACGTACTGGACGAAGCACTGGCTCTTTTTCCGCGGCTTCAGGAGCGGCTTTCTCAGGTGTCGGGCACGCTGTCCGGCGGTGAGCAGCAGATGCTCGCAACCGCGCGCGCCATGTGCGTCGATCCGTCGGTCATCCTGCTGGATGAGCCGACGGAAGGGCTGATGCCGTCGATGATCGCCACCATCCGCGATGTGGTGGTGACGCTGCGCGACCGCGGCAAGGCCATATTGCTCGTCGAGCAGCGCGTCGAGGCGGTTCTATCCGTCGCCGATCGTGTTTGCTTCGTCGAAAACGGCAAGGCGCAGGCGATCCTGCCGGTTCAGGCGCTGAAGGACGACCCTTCACTGCTGTCCCGCTATGTCGGTGTCGGATAATGTCAGGTGATCTTGCGCAGCAGTTCGATGAACATCATGCGCTCAGCCGATGTCAGAGGGTTGAGCGTGTTCTCGGTTGCCGTGACGGCAGCGGAAAGGTTTGCCGCGATGATGGCGTGGCCGGGCTCGGTGAGCTTCAGCACAAGTCGGCGGCCGTCATTCGGGTCAGGGGCGGTGCGGATGAAGCCGCGTTTGACCATACGGTCGACGACGCCCTTGATGGTCGCGACATCCATGGCCGTTTCCCGGCCAAGCTGGTTCTGGGAACACGGTTCGATCTGGCGGAGTTTGGTCAAGGCCGCCCATTGTGTCGTGGTCAGCTTGTCGCCGATCAGCGAGTTGAAAATGGCAACGTGCCGCTGGTTCGCCTGGCGCAGGAAAAAGCCGATCTGCTGGTCGACCTCATAGTCGGTCGTATCGGATCGTTTGTCATCCATCGTTTCGAATTCCTGACGTATCGCGCTGCGGCCGTGCCTGATCTGCGGCTTCGTTCATCGAAAGGGGTTTAGCCCGCCACCTGGAATTGTCAATCTGGAGGACTGAAGTCGCTGGCTTGGCAGGCGATGTGGAAAATGAGCGGTGGCTGTCCGTCACGGCTGGGCATATGCTGCATGCGACAATGAGAGCGAGCGAAGGTCGGCTTGACAGGGCGGGGAAGTCAATCGATACTCATTTGTATACGAACGAAAATCATCTCGATCATAACGCGTTTCTACCGCGCTGCATCCGATGGATCCATCTGATGCGCCGGTCCTCGGGAAGGAGATTTCCTTGGTCAAGCAACAGGTCGAAAGCACGCTGAACGGCAAGATCCGCTGCGATGCCTGTCCGGTGATGTGCTACATCGCCGATGGCCGCTCGGGCGCCTGCGATCGGTATGCGAATGTTGCCGGCGATCTGATCCGGGTCGATCCGCTGACGATCATCGAAGCGAGCGAAGCCGAGGGCGGCAAGGTTGTTCCCTTCCTGCCGGCCGGCGGTGCAGGGGACTGGGATGGCGAGATCGTCCAGTCGCGCCACGATTTCGTCACTGCCGTCGGGGCGGGAACGACCTATCCGGACTACAAGCCGGCTCCCTTCATCGTCTCCCGCAGGGAAAACGGCGTCGACATGGTCACCGTCGTGACCGAGGGCATATTCAGCTATTGCGGCGTCAAGGTGAAGATCGACACCGACCGGTTCCTTGGCCCGGAATCGGCGCCCGTCAGGGTCGATGGCGAGCCGATCGGCCATGTCATGACCAGCGAATACGGGTCGCAGATGCTGTCGCTTGGTGGCGTGCATCACCTGACCGGTGGCTCCAAGAAAGAGGGGCGAGTCACATGCGACAGCCTCTTAAGGCTCTGTAATCGCGAATCCGTCGAGATGACCATCGACGGAGGGTCCACATTGGTCGTCGCAGCCGGCAAGGCCCCCATCATCAACGGCGAGCAGGAATACCGCATGCGCGTCGGCTGTGGTTCGGCGACGATCGGCATGTTCGCCCGCCAGTGGCTCGGCCATGTCGACGAGGTCGTCGTTGTCGACGACCACATTACCGGCGTGCTTTCTGAACATCAGGCCGGCAAATTGCTCGACATTCCGCCGACCGGCATCAGGATCAAGGGCCGCCGCTCGACGCCCGGTCGTTATTTCCAGGTGGCTGAACCCGGAACAGGCTGGGGCGGCACGAACATCACGGATCCGCTTTCCATCCTCGGCGATTTCGATGCGAAGACCGCCTATCCCGGCCTTCGCATGCTGATGGTGTCCACCACCGGCGAGCAATACGGCTATTACATTCTCGACGGCAATCTGCAGCCGGTTCTGCAGACGGTACTTCCGCCGGCGTTGCAGCAGTCGGTGGAGGTGATTGAGGAAAATTGCGAACCGGCGCTGGCGTCCGTGCTTTTCATCGGCGGTGCTGGGGGAAGCCTCAGGGCCGGCGTCACCAACAATCCGGTGCGGCTGACCCGCTCGGTCAAGGATGCGCTGACCCATGTGTCCTGCGGCGGAGCGCAGGCCTATGTCTGGCCGGGCGGCGGTATTACGGTAATGGCCGATGTGATGGACATGCCGACCAATTCCTTCGGCTATGTTCCGACACCGGCGCTGGTCGCTCCGATCGAGTTCACAATGCGTCTGTCGGATTACGAGGCGCTGGGCGGGCATATGGAGGCCGTCGTACCGATCGAACAGGCTGTGGCCCTGGCCGAGCGCAAGATCGGCCCCGTCTCGTCTGGTGCATGGCCGACCGATGTTCGCAATTTTCGCTGGGACGGCTGAGACGAGCAGGGAGGTGGCTGTGACAGGCGCAAAGGCCTTTTATCTCGATGGAGATGCTGGCGGCAGGCTGCACCTGCAGCACGGCCCGATCGATCTCGTCATCGGGGTGGACAGTCTTTCGGCGCGTGCCCGTGATCATCGAGGCGCGGCCTACAAAGCCGCTCACGCTCGGTTCGCGACGATCCTCGAAGAGTTGGTGTCTGAACTGCCATTGCTGAAACAGCCGGCAATGCGCGGAGGACAGGTGCCCAATGGAGTGACAGCGCGTCGGATGTTTGCAGCCGTCCTGCCTTTTGCCGACAGCCATTTCATCACGCCCATGGCTGCAGTCGCGGGTTCTGTCGCAGACGAGATCCTCGCTGCAATGCTTCAGGTCTTTCCTGCCGGCGACCGCCCGTCGCGCATCTATGTCAACAACGGCGGTGATATCGCCCTGCATCTTGATCCCGGCGCGGAATACCGGATCCGCATGGCGCGGGAGGATAATGTCGCCCTTGGCGACGTTCTCGTCAGCCATGGCGACGAAAGCCGCGGTATCGCCACAAGCGGCCGCGGGGGACGAAGCCTTTCTATGGGCATTGCCGATTCAGTCACCGTGATTGCTGCCAACGCCGCGTCTGCAGACGCCGCAGCGACCCTCATCGCCAACGCCGTCGATCTGCCGGATCATCCGTCGATCACGCGATGCCGTGCGGTCGATGTCGTTGACGACAGCGATCTCGGGGAGCGGCTAGTGGTGACTGGATGTGGACCACTTCTCGCCGAAGACGTCGATGTCGCTCTGGCGGCCGGCCTTGACGAGGCGGAAGGCTTCATCGCTCGGGGCTTCATTCATCGCGCAGCCCTTTTTCTTGGCGGCGAGGGTCGGCTTGCCTCCGGCCCGCGCAATCTTGACAATCACTTTATGACACACACAAGCGGAGCATTGCCCCCATGCCTGAACCCGTTGTCCGCAAATATGCGCTAACCGTCGAAGAGATCTTTCATGAAGGCGGCAAGCCCGCCGATGTGCCGCTGAAGAAGGGCGTCATGCTGGCGGTGATCGAAAATCCGTTTGCCGGCAGCTATCACGAGGACATTGCCGGTTTCATGAAGGATCTTGAGCCACTCGGCGTGTCGATGGCAAAGCGCCTGGCGGAAGCGCTGGGCGGTGCCGCCGTCATTGAAGGCTATGGCAAGGGCGCCATTGTCGGCCAGGCCGGCGAGCTTGAGCACGGAGCGCTCTGGCACGTGCCGGGCGGATATTCGATGCGGGAAGTTTTAGGGGACGCCAAGGCGATCGTACCTTCGACCAAGAAGGTAGGCGGACCTGGCACGCGTCTCGATGTTCCGGTCACCCATATCAATGCCTCCTATGTTCGCAGCCATTTCGATGCGATGGAAGTCGGTATTCCCGACGCGCCGCGCGCTGGCGAAATCGTCCTGGCTCTGGTGATGACCACCGGCGCCCGCGTCCACGCACGCGTCGGGGGCCTCAAGGCCGAGGACATCAAGGGTGAGGACGGACTGCGGTGAGCGCCGAAATCCGCAAGATCACCGTGGTGCTGGAGGAAGTGCTGAGGGAGGCCGGCGAACCGGTTTCGCCACCAACGCGGCGTGCGGCAGCGATGGCCGTCATCCGCAATCCGTTTGCCGGTCGTTACGAGAAGGATCTCTCCGAATTGATCGATCAGGGCGCGGAATTGGGCGGTATCCTGACGGCCAGATGCATTGAGGCCCTCGGTATCGAGCCATCGCAGGCCGAAAGCTATGGCAAGGGGGCACTGGTGGGGGAAGATGGCGAGCTTGAACATGCTGCCGCGCTCTTGCATCCGGCAATGGGCAAGCCGGTGCGTGACGCGCTGGGCGGTGGCGCGGCGCTCATTCCATCCTCCAAGGCGCGCGGTCCGATGGGTATGGCCTTTAATATCCCTCTCGGCCACAGGCACGCGGCATTCGTGCGCTCGCATTTCGATGGCATGGTGGTGAAGGTCAGTGATGCACCCCGTGCGAACGAAATTGTCGTAGCGGTGGCCGTGACGGATAGCGGTCGGCCGCATCCGCGTATCGGCGGGCTGGCGAAAGAGGATGTCGTCGGCAAAGATGGGTTGCGTTGATCGGTCGGCAGATCGCTTGACAGCCTCATGTCGTCAACGCAAATTCATTCGTATACTAATAAATAATGGGAACGGTCGTGCAACGGGATTTAGCTGAAAAGGCAGGCCGCCAGTCGCAGGTGGCGGGTATCGATGTCGGTGGCACCTTTACCGATCTTGTGCTGTTCGATTCCGAGCACGGCACTGTTCGGTTGGCGAAGACGCCGACGACGCTCGATAATCAGGCAACCGGCGTGCTGAATGCGCTCGATGCCGCCGAAGCCGAGCTGGCTGCGCTGGACCTCATTGTCCATGGCACGACGACGACGACCAACGCGGTTCTGGAGCGCAATCTCTGCAGGACCGGGCTGATCACCACGATGGGGTTTCGCGACGTGCTGGAGCTTGGCCGGCGCACGCGGCCGCAAGCCTACGGGATGAAGGGCCATTTCGTTCCGATCATTCCCCGCGATCTGCGGTTGGAAGTTCCAGAACGGATGGATGCCCGTGGCAACGTTCTGACGCCGCTCGACGAGGACGCTTTGCGTGCTGCGATGCAGGAGCTGATCGCCAAGGGCTGCGAGGCGCTGGTCATTCATTTTCTGCATTCCTATGCCAATCCCGCCCACGAGATCCGGGCTGGAGAGATTGCCGCAGAGATCTGGTCGAACGCCAATGTCACGATCGGTCACACGCTTTTGTCGGAGAGCCGGGAATTCGAGCGCGGCGTGACGGCGGCAGTCAACGCATCCGTCCAGCCGCTGCTGCGCCGTTATGTCGAGCGACTGGCCGACCAACTTGCGGGGCGCGGCTATCGGCATGATGTGCTGGTGATGAACGGCAACGGCGGCATGGTGTCCGCTCGGCACGTGGCCGCGGAAGCAGCCAAGACGGTGATGTCCGGCCCTGCCTCCGGTGTCATGGCGGCGGCCTATACCGGCCGCCGCGCCGGCATTCCGAACCTCATCACCTACGATATGGGGGGCACCTCGACCGATGTCGCCCTGATCCGCAATGCGGAGCCCGCGGTGTCGAACGAGATCGAGATCGAATATGCGATGCCGATCCATGTGCCGATGGTCGATGTGCGCACGGTCGGGGCGGGCGGCGGATCGATTGCCCGTATCACGCCGGCCGGTCTGCTTCAGGTCGGACCGGAGAGTGCCGGAGCGACGCCGGGGCCGATCTGTTATGGCCGAGGCGGCGTGCTGCCGACCATTTCCGACGCCAACATGCTACTCGGACGGCTCAATCCGGCACGGTTGAATTCCGTGCCGGGTGGCCCGACGATGGAGAGCATCTCGGCCATATTTGAAGAGAAGCTGGGGCGGGCGCTCGGCGTCGGGGCGATCGAGGCCGCCGCCGCCGTCATCCGTATCGCCAATACGCGCATGGCGGATGCCGTGCGCATGGTCTCCGTCAGCCTCGGCGAGGACCCGCGGGATTTCGCGCTGTTTGCCTTTGGCGGTGCCGGTCCTCTCCATTCGACTGCAATTGCCCGCGAACTTGGCATCCCAAGGGTCCTGACCCCGGCGCGTCCGGGCATCACCAATGCGTTGGGCTGCGTTGTTGCCGATCTTCGCCACGACTTCGTCAATACGGTCAACCGGCCGCTTCACTCCGTTGATATTGCAGCGGTTCATGCGCTGTTCGATAAGCAGTCCACCGAGGGACGACGGTTGATCGACAAGGAAGCCGTGGCGATCCGTGAAGTGCGGGAAATCTGGTCGGTCGACATGCAGTTCGTCGGCCAGACGCATCTGTTGCGCGTGCCGCTTACCTCGCCGTCGCCGACGATCGACGAATTGCAGGCACGTTTCGAGGAGGTCTATTTCCAGCGCTTCCGGGTTGAACTTTCAGACATCCGTGCGAGCCTCGTCAACGTCAACACGTCGGTCATCGGCCGCCGCGCCGAGATCGATCTGTCGCTGTTGATCGATGGCGCCGGGCGCAAGTCCACGCTGGCCGAAGCTCGCACGGGTAGCCGTAACGTCTGGTTCGGTCAGTGGATGGAAACTCCAATCTATTGGCGCGACCATCTTCCTGCCGATGCCGTCGTCAGTGGTCCCGCCATCATCGAGCAGATGGATACGACGATCATCATCGAGCCGGGCGATGTGGGTGTGCAGGACCACGACGGCAACATCATCATCACGCTTGGAGCCGCTGAACGTTCGGGAGCCGCAGAATGACGATCGATCCGATTACCCTTTCGGTCATCCAGTCGGGCCTGCAGCAGGTCTGTGACGAGATGGACCTGACCTTTTCGCGTGCGGCCTTCTCACCGGTCATCGCCGAAGCCAATGACCGCTCGGACGGTATCTATTCGGCCGAGGACGGTTCGCTGATCGCTCAAGGGGCGGCCGGCCTGCCGGTCTTTGTCGGTACGATGCAATATTCCACCCGCACGCTGATCGAGATGATCAAGGCGGGCAAGGTTGCCGAGCCAAAGGCTGGCGACATCTACATCGTCAATGATCCTTATCTCGGCGGCACGCACCTGATGGATGTGCGCTTCGCCATGCCGGTCTATCGCGAGGGCGTAATTTTCTGCTGGTTGTCCAATACCGGCCACTGGCCGGATACCGGTGGCGCCGTTCCAGGCGGATTTTCTGCCTCGGCGACGGCAGTCGAGCAGGAAGGATTGCGGCTCCCGCCGGTCCGGCTTTTCAAGCAGGGCGTGCTTGATCAGGAAATCTATTCGATCATCTGCTCCAATATCCGTGTTTCCGAACAGCGTATCGGAGATGTGAAGGCCCAGGCTGCGGCTCTACTGGTCGGCGAACAGCGGCTTGCACGGATTCTCGACCGGTATGGCGACGTTACGGTGTGTGAGGCAATCGCCGAACTTAGGGTCAGGGCGGCTGATCAGATGCGCGCCTATGCAAGGCTGATCCCGGACGGCGTCTACAACTCGGTCGCCTATGTCGACAGCGACGGGGTCATCGATGAGCCGCTCGAAATCCGGCTGGCGATCACGGCACAGGACGGTGCGCTGGAATTCGATTTTTCAGGCTCTTCGAAACCCTGCATGGGGCCGATGAATTCGGTTCTGGCGACAACCATGTCGTCGGTCTATCTCGCCATGCGCCATATATTCCCCGATGTGCCTATCTCGGCCGGTGCTTTCGAGCCGCTGACGGTGATCAGGCCGGAAGGCACGTTCCTCGATGCGCAATATCCGCGGCCGGTGTCCGGTTGTGCCGCCGAAGTGTCCCAGCGCATTGCCGAGGCGGTGTTCCGGGCATTGGTCGAGGCTTTGCCGGATCGAGTCACGGCGGCGCCGGCCGGGACGTCCGGCAATTTTGCGCTCGGCGGTTTCGACCCCGACCGCAATCGCGGCTTTGTCATGTATCAGATTTCCGGTGGCGGCTACGGCGGTAATATCGACAATGACGGGCTGTCGAACGGCTGCTCAACGATCGGCATTTCCAAGGCGCCGCCGGTGGAGATTATGGAACAGCAGTTCCCGGTTCTCTATCACCGTTATGCGTTGCGGGAGGGCTCGGGCGGTGCCGGTCGGCATCGTGGTGGTTTCGGGCTCGATTACGAGGTCGAGCTTCTGCGCGGCCATGCGACAGCAAGTTTCGTCATGGATCACGGCCGCTTTGGTCCGCCCGGTGCGCTCGGCGGCAAAGACGGCATGCCGAATTCCGTGACCGTCTTCAAGGGCGGTGAGACGCTCGTACCGGAGCATCTGTCCAAGGCGCAGGATATCCCGCTTCTGCCGGGCGATCGGGTGAGGGTCGGAACACCGGGTGGCGGTGGCTACGGCGATCCGAAGGCGCGTGATCGGGCCGCAGTGGCCGAGGACGTCCGATTCGGACGGTACACCGCCGAACAGGCGCATGATCTGTTCGGCGTTGCGATGGACGACATGGCGGCGGAGTGATGCCACTTACGGCCCGGCGAAGCCATTTGTTCGCCGAAGCCTCTGACGCGCGCACGGTTTCCTTTGCGGGCGGTGAGCGGGTAGCTCAACTCATCGTACAGGTAATCCGCCCCGCTATTTCCCGCTGTCGGCGTGTCCCAGAACATGCATCAGCCGGTTTGCCCAGCCGAATATCGATACGGCATGAATGAGATCGATGATTTCCTCGTCGCTCAGACCGACCGCCCTGAGCGCCACAATATCCTCTTGCGTTGCCTTTGACGGCGTAACCGACAGTCGGTGGGCGAAATTGTAGATCGCCTTATCCCTTTCATCGAGCGTTTCCGGCCGGTCGAGATAGAGAGCGGTGACCACCGCGTCGCTCTTGGTCAGTTCTGCATGGCGGCGCGCATGGACGACTGCGCAATATTTGCAGCCATTGACCATCGATGCGCCCAGGGCACCGAGTTCACGGGCCGGTCGGTCGAGGCCGCCTTCGACATACATGATTGCATTGAAAAGCACTGTGCGAGCCACATAGCTTTCCGGATCATGCGCCAGCGTGCGCACATATTCGGAAACTTTCTTGGCGGACGGCGTCACCTTCATTGCTTCGAGCTGTTCCGGCGTGGCTTCGGAAAGCTCGACCGGCTCGATATGGGGGTGCCAGGTCAATGGCTTGAGGCGGACTGAGGAAATCATGCCGACCTCATCAGCCTGAGACCCGCCGCCACGCGCGTCTGGAAATTGACGAAGGCGATCAGTTCGGAGAGCGCGACGATCTGCGGATTGCTGAGGCCCGCTGCCTTGAGCCTGGTGATATCGCTCGCCTCGGCCTTGATGGGCTCGAGCGTGACCAGATCGACATGTCGGGCAATCGTGGCGAGCGGCTCGGCCAGATCTGTGGCTCCTCCTGCCAATGCTGTAATATCCGGTGCCGCGTCGAGGCTTTGAAATTGGGACTGGTAGTCGGCCGTAAGGGCTTCATCGGCGTTCAGCCGTGCCATGCGAATTGCCAGTGCCAGCCTGAGATCGACCGCAAGGCCCTGGTCATTCTGCGGCTCCAGCACCGAGACGCGGCACATTTCCGCGCCGTCTACGAATTCCGGCCGGAAACGCCGGGCCTTGAAGACAGCATCGTCCGGGGAAAGGCCGGCGAGCCTGTCCATGTTGTCTATGGTATCGGTCACGGCGCCGTCTCCCTATGCAGCAAAGGTGTGGAATCTGTCCACTCGTCACCCTGGAGTTCAGGCGTGTTGAATGCGACGAGCTTTGCGAAATGGGCTTCGACATCCTCGGCAAATAGCGATGCTGTGATGCCGCGCACGAGACGGTCTGCACCGGTGCTGACCGCCGGGATATCTCCGGAAACCTTGCCATGGGTCAGCATGGCCGCATCGTTGAAGCAATGGATATGGCTGAGCATTGGGCACGATCCGGGAACGCGCTCCAGGAATTCGAAGGCTGGCCCAAGGTCCGGCGCCTCCAATAGGTTTCCCCGCGCTGGCCCCATGTCCGGGTGATATCGGCCATCTTTCCAGGTGCGAATGTGAGGCGCCAGCGCTTCGAACTCCGGGCGTCCGTCAAAATTGTTGGAAAAGCCCGTTCCGGCGATGATGAAGTCGTAATGCATCGCGCCCTGGGTTGTCTCGACGATCAAGCCTTGCGATTCCTCATGAACGGCAACAATTCCGCAATCGAGCAAGAACCGTGCATTCGGATGTTGTGAAACACGTAGTGTCGACGATCGAGGCGGCGGGACCTGCGTGGCAGCACCATAATCAGCGAATTTCCATTTCCACGCATCTGGCAGGTGATGCATGCCGAGGACGACGCCCTGACTGCTGACGCCGGTCATCTTGTTGATGCGCGGCATCTCCTTGCGCCGGATCAGGAGATCGACATTCCCTGCACCGTACTCCAGCGCGGTCGCCGCATTATCCATCGAAGACGAACCGGCACCGATCACGGCGACATGCTTTCCCTTGAGTGCATGGAAATCGACCTCATCTGCGGAATGGGCCCAATACTTGCGATCGATGCCTCGCAAAAAGTCTGGAATATCGCCCCCTCCTAGACCAGAACGGCCAGTTGCGAGAACCAGCCGGCGCGTAAGAACCCGCCCTGTTTCCGCCCCTTTCAGATCTATTGCGATCAGGTCCCCGGCCGAGGCGACAGCAGTCATGCGAACATTGTTCCTGACCGGCAGCGCCAGCACCTTGCGATACCAGATCAGGTAGTCCATCCACTGGTCCTTGGGGATCTTGTCCAGCGTTTCCCAGGCATCCGCCCCGTATTGCGCCGTGAACCAGGCCCGGAATGTCAGCTGTGGCAGGCCGAGCGCCGGGCCGGTCAGGCCTTTCGGAGAGCGAAGGGTCTGCATACGGGCAAAGGTTACCCACGGCCCTTCAAGTCCTTCGGGTGCCGCATCGTAGGTCACGATATTGGTGATGCCCGTCAGGATAAGTTTGGCGGTTGCCGCCAGCCCGCACATGCCGGCACCGATCACCACCACATCGCGAATGGGCATGCCATCCCGCGTATGTTCAGGCACCCACGGCTTGGCGGGAAGTTCCAGAAATTCGAGATCTTGGCGAAGTCGCTCTTCAAGAGCGTCAAGGCCTGGCCGTTCCGGCGATGAGGTCGTCTGCGTCATGATGGAATTCCGTGGGTTGCCGATAGCGGAACTGATATGAATCGTTCGTTCGGTTATCGCCGATCAGGACAACTCTTCTCAACTGCGCAGCAGGCGCATTCCGCTCATTTTGAATGCGCCCCGTGCAACCATCTCTATGAAGGGTGGAGGAACGCCAGCCGTGACGCCGACGATCCCCTCGATATTATGAGGCCGTGCCACCGAATTTAGTCTGCAGGTTTCATGTCGACGGCGCGAACCCAGTCGTCACCGCGTGCCTGCCAGGTGATGTGCTTGGAAATGCCGTAGGTTGAGGGCTGAGCGTAGAGGAACAGCGCACCTGCTTGGTCGCATTGCAGCTTGGTGGCTTCGGCATAAATCTTCTTGCGCTCTTCCGGATCGGTCGACGCACGGCCCTTGTCGAGCAGCTTGCCGAATTCGTCATTATGCCAGTAGTCGTAGACATTGCCCGGAGCAAACATCGTCAGCATGCCGTCGGCGTCGATGGTCGGCCAGGCAAGACCCTGGACGGCGATCTGCGCCAGGTTGCGTTCCTTCAGCTGCTTGTTCATGAAGGCGCCGAAATCGATCTCGGTGATCTTCACGTTGAGGCCAACTTCCTGCAACTGCGATGCAATCACCTGCGTGACTTCCTCGCCCTGCAGATAGCTCGCTGTCGGAATTTCGATTTCGATCTGCTGCTTGAGATCGACACCGGATTCCTTCAGCAACTTGACCGCCTTGTCGGGATCGTAAGGATAGGCCTTCAGGTCGGGATTATAGCCGAAATAGGCGGGGGTCAGCAGCTGGCAATCGGAAACCGTAGCCTTGCCGTCGAAGATCGAGGCGACAATGCCATCCTTGTCGACGGCATAGTTGATCGCCTGGCGGAATTTCAGGTTGTCGAACGGCTTTTTCTCGAAATTGAATTTGCCGAGCATGGTGCGGATCGAGGGAATGGCATCGGCCTTGGCACGGCCATCCGCGTTGATCGCCTTGATTTCGGTCGTTGGCACGCCAGTGATGAGGTCTACTTCGCCGGCTTCAAGTGCTGCGGTACGGGCTGCTGATTCCGGGATGATGCGGAAATTGACAGTCTTGAATGCCGGCTTCTGGCCCCAGTAATCGGGGTTTTGAACCAGGGTAATGTGATCGCCCGGCACGTTTTCCTTGATCATGTAGGGGCCGCCGGACATGGTCTCTGTCGCTGGCTTGTGGGTCTTCGCCCATTCCGGCGGCAGAAGGAAGAACATCGACAACTGGTCGGCAAATGCCGGGTAGGCGGACGACGTCTTCACTTCGAGCGTGGTCGGGTTGATGACGTTGGCGCTGGACACGAGGCTGAACCAGCCGGCAATACGGGCGCCGACACTCTTGTCGAGAACGCGGTCGATATTCCATTTCACCGCAGCTGCATCGATCTTCTCGCCATCTGCGAAATGCGCGCCCTCCACCAGCTCGAACCGCCAGGTATTGGCGTCGACCATCTTCCAGCTCTTGGCCACGTCGCCCTTCAGCTTCAGGTCCGGTCCGCGCAGGACAAGCGCGGGATAGATATGGCTGATGACGCTGAGATCGGAGCCGACGGACGCGCTCATATGCGGATCAAGCGTATTGACCGAAACGCGAAGCGCGATCGTTACCGAATCCGTCTGGGAAAATGCCGGTGCAGACAGGCTGGCGATCGAAAGGAATGTCGCGCCGTAAAGGGCGAGGGCAGTCTTGGTAAAGCGCATTTCGGACTTCCTTATTGGGGTGAATGGTGTGGATCTTGCGGCGCGGTGCGCGCCAGAAATTCGCGGATGGCGGAAACAACCATGGCATTGGCTTCGATATGCACAGCGTGATTAGCATCGGGCACTTCCAGAAGTTCGGCCTTCGGAATGTGTTCGGCGATATAGCGGGAATGGTTCAGCGGGCAGATCCAGTCCTTGGCACCGCAGATCACCAGCGTCGGGACATCGATGTCCTTCAGCCTGTCGCGAACGTCATAGATGCGCTCGGCGAACAGCGCATTATGGGTCTCTGCGTGCAGATGCATGGTGCGGGTACGTTCAAGTGCCGCGTCGGGATCGAAGTCCTCGTAATAGAGAGGCTGAAGCGCAAGCCAGATCAGCCGCAGCTCCATATCGTCCTTCACCGTGTCGGAAAACAGCTTTTCCAGCATGCCGATCGAGGCGCTCGGTGCCTTGTGCAGACGTTCCCTGAAGGTCACGAAAGCGTCGTCCTCGTTGTGATGGCTGGGCGCCGTGCCTCTCAAGATGAGACGTGAGAGGCCATGGGGATGGCGCACTGCGTAAGTCAGGGCGATCATGCCGCCGAACGAGCCGCCCTGGAGAATGATCTTCCTGTCGCCGCAGAAATGCAGGCGAAAGGCTTCCAGATCGTCAGCCAGCTGCTCGAACGTGTAGGGCGGCGTCAGGCTCGTTTCGCCGCATCCTCGCTGGTCATAGGCAATCACGCGATAGCTGTCGGAGAGTGTCTTATAGGCGTTGAACTCTCCCTTGCGGTCGCCGATCCCGCGGCCGCCGTGAAGGGCGAACACCACTTCGGCATCCCTGTCGCCGATATCGTCATAGACAAATGTCGCTCCGTTGAGCGTGACGGTAGGCATTCGAAACTGTTCCCATTTCGTTGGGCCGTTTCAGTCGGCCCTGAATTATTGCGAAAATGAGAACACGAAATGGCGCCAATTTCAAACCAAAATTTTTCGCGATTGGCGCCGCGGCTAAAAATCAGTTCTGAATGGGTCGCACGCCGACATGCTTTTCGGTCACCAGGCGCAACCGTTCGGCATCACGGGTGCGCAGGCACTCGATCATTTCGAAATGCTCGCGTGCCGAGCGTTCGAGTTCGGCCGGGGTGTTGCTGGCTCGCTGGGCTGCGAGCGGGACACGGCGGCGCAGGTCCCAGATGATGTCGACCATGACGGCGTTCCTGCACGAGGTCAGCAATTCGCGGTGAAAGGCGAGATTGGCTTCGTCCTGATCGGAAAGCGTGCCTGTCTTCAATGTCTCGGAAAAGACGCTTGCCAGGTAGGAGAGGCGCGCCAGCGATTCGCCGGTTATGTTGGCAATTAGCTCGTCTACGATGGACTTTTCCACATGTGCGCGGGCGCTGCGGACGTTGTTGGCGTATTCCTGATCCACCGGTGGAACATAATAGCCTCGGTTGGGCACGCGCTGAACGATCTTTCGCGATTGTAACTGTTCCAAGGCGTGGCGCAGCGTCAGTCTGGCGCATTGGTAGCGCTCTTCCAGATCGATCTGTTTCAGCCACATGCCCGGCGCGAGTTTGCCACTATAGATGTCGGTCTCGATCTGCTCGATCAATGGCCGCGTGTCTTTTTCGGCGCCCGTTTCAGTTGTCGTAGCCATCGTCATTTCCTGTCTTGCTCGCCGGCCTATTGTCTCGGGTCGGTTCATGTTTTTATCCTATCAGCGATTTGATGCGTTGACACTATCCAAAATTGGCGCCAATCTTGTTTCAAATTTCAATCCAGCGGTGGTTAGTATTATCGTGGCACAAAGCGCAGTTTCTCGTTATCGCATCGGCGTCGATTCCGGCGGCACATTCACCGACGTCTGCATTTTCGACGAGACAAAGCAGGAGATGTTCGTCTGGAAGGTTTCCTCCACCCCTGCCGATCCTTCCGAAGGCATTGCCAATGGTATCGTTCAGGGATTGCAGTCGCTGCCGGAAGGCGGCGCTCATCCGGATGCGGTCGCCTATTTCGGTCACGGCACCACGGTCGGTACCAACGCCCTCATTCAGGGGCGCGGTGCCGCTTCCGGTCTTATCACCACAGACGGTTTCCGTGATGTGCTGGAGATCGGCCGCCAGAAGAGGCCGGACCTCTATTCCTTGCAGACCGTCAAGCCGCCGCTGCTGGCCGCCCGCGACATGCGCAAGGAAGTGCGCGAGCGTGTCTTGTTCGACGGCACCGTCGCCGTGCCGTTGAACGAAGACGACGTGCGCCAGGCGGTCAAGGAATTGAAGGATGCCGGCATCAAGGCGATTGCCATCTGCACCCTATTCTCCTTCGTCGAGCCGGGTCACGAGAAGCGTATCCGCGAGATGGTCGAAGAGGAAATTCCGGACGCTTTCATCAGCGTCTCGCATGAGATCGCGCCTGAATTCCGTGAGTATGAGCGTGTCTCGACAACCGTGGTCAATGCCTATCTCGGGCCGATCATGCGCAACTATCTCGATCGGCTGACGCCGCGCCTGGAAGCTGCGGGTGTCCATGCCGAGCCGCATCTGACGCAGAGCAATGGCGGCGTCATCTCCTGCGATACCGCCAAGAAGCAGCCCGTCCGCACCGTGCTCTCCGGCCCGGCGGCAGGCGTGACGGCAGCACTTGAGATCGGCAGGGCGACCGGCAGCGACAACCTGATCACGTTCGATATGGGCGGAACGTCGAGCGACGTTTCGCTGATCGATGGCGGCAAGCCGCAGATGGCCAACGACATCGTCGTCCACGGCTATCCGTTGAAGGTGCCGATGCTCGACATCCACACGGTTGGTGCGGGTGGCGGATCTATCGCCTATGTCGACAACGGCCTCCTGAAGGTCGGTCCACGCAGTGCCGGTGCCAATCCGGGACCGGTCTGCTACGGCCTCGGCAACGAGGAGCCGACGGTGACCGATGCCAATATCGTCCTTGGCGTGCTGAACCAGACTCATCTTCTCAATGGCCGCATGGCAATCGATGCGGCGGCGTCCAAGCGCGCCGTCGCGCGTCTTGCTGCCGATCTCGGCATCGACATCATGGATGCGGCCCAGGGCATCATTCGCGTCGTCACCGCCAACATGGCCAAGGCGATCCGCGTGATCTCCGTCGAACGGGGTTACGATCCGCGTGACTATACGATGCTCGCCTTCGGTGGCGCCGGTCCGATCCATGCGGCCCGCCTTGCCAAGGAACTGGATATTCCGCGCCTGATGATCCCGAAACATCCGGGCATCATGTGCGCGCTCGGCCTTCTCCAGTCCGATCTGCGCACCAATATTTCACTGACCCGCATGGCGCCTCTGTCGGCTTCCTCGCTCTCGGTCATCGAGGATGGTTTTGCCCAGCTCGGCGAACGCGCCGCCGAATGGTTTGAGCAGGAAAAGATTCCGGCCGCAGACCGTCGCCTGACGCTCGCAATCGACATGCGCTATGGCGGACAGGGCTACGAACTGACGATTGAGCGCCCCGAAGGCCTGAAGGGTGAGGAACTGCTCGACGCGATGAAGGCCGGTTTCGAACGTGCCCATATGCAGCTTTACGGCTATATCGCTGCCGAAGAGCCGATCCAGATCATCACCCTGCGCATCGAGGCAATCGGTCATGTGCCGAAGGCGGAAACCAGTTCCTATCCGCCGGTGACGACAGATGTGAAGGCTGCGATCGTCGGTGAGCGTACCGTCTATCTGCCGGAGATCGGCGGTTTTACTCCATGCCCGCTTTATGACCGTACACTGCTCGGACCGGGTCATGTGATTGCCGGCCCGGCTGTGGTCGAGCAGATGGATTCCACGACGCTCATCCTTCCGAACCAGTCGGCGACCGTCGATACCCAACTCAACCTGATCATCGAGTAAGCGCCATGAACCAGACTGTTTCACCCGAGACGAAGCTGCCTGCCGTCGACCCCGTTACGACGGAAGTGATCGGCAGCGCCCTTCAGACGATCGTCGAGGAAATGGGCAAGGCCATCGTACGTGCGGCCTATTCGGCCAATATCAAGGAGCGGCAGGATTGCTCCACGGTGATCTTCGACGTGGAGGGGCGCACGCTTGCGCAGGCGGAGCGTATCCCCGTACACCTCGGCTCGCTGCTCGGTATCGCCGACTACGTCCTGAAGAACTGTGACCTCTCCACCGTTGAGCCGGGCGATGTCTTCGTCGGCAACGACGCTCACACCGGCGGCGGCACCCACCTGAACGATATCGTCTTTCTCGAACCCGTCTTCTTCGAGGGCGAGATCGTTGCCTGGGTGACGAACCTCGCCCACCATTCGGACTTCGTCGATCGCGGCCACGCGCATATCTTCCAGGAAGGCCTGCGCATCCCGCCGATCCGGCTTTACCGCAAGGGCGTGCTGCAGCAGGACATCATGGATCTCATCCTGCTGAACTGCCAGGTGCGGCATGAGCGTATCAATGACTTCCGTGCCCAGATGGCGGCAAACCGCCTCGGCGTGCAGCGCTATCAGGCGCTCTGCCAGAAATACGGCAAGGAGATTGTTGCTGCGGCCGGCGTCGAAGTGCTGAACTATGCCGACCGCAAGACCCGCGCCGGCATCGCTCGCATCCCCGATGGCATCTACGAACATAGCTGCCGGTTCGACAGCAACCTTGTCGAAGAGGTCATGGACCTCAAGGTGAAGATCGAGGTCAGGGGCGACGAGATCTTCTTCGATCTTGCCGGCAATCCCGACCAGGTGCGCGCGCCGATCAACATGGTGATGACGGCAACGCTCGCCACGGTCTATTTCGCCGTGAAGGCGCTTGTCGATCCCGACATTCCGGCCAATTCCGGTTTCCACCGGGCCATTCACGTCACGGCTCCCGAAGGCTCGCTGTTCAATGCCGTTGCGCCGGCCGCGGTCTACAGCCGCACCGATCCCGGCCAGCGTCTCGTCGACCTCATTTTCGCTGCACTTTCGCAGGCGATCCCCGAAGAGGTCTGCGCGGCCTGCACCGGCGGCGGCCTGCTGACCTTCAGCGGCACGCATCCCCGTACTGGCCGCTTCTATGTCTATAACGAAATGTGCGGCGGCTCGATGGGAGGACGTGCCCATATCGACGGATTGGACGGCGTGCAGGTCCATACGACCAATACCGCCAATATTCCGATCGAAGCACTCGAATACGAGCATCCGGTGATGGTTGAACGCTATGAACTGGTGCAGGATTCCGGTGGGCCGGGCAAGTTCCGTGGCGGCATGACGCTGCGCCGCAAGGTCAAGGTTCTCGATCACACCGCAACCATTTCCGCCGGCGGCACCAATGCAGTGATCGCACCCTGGGGCCTGTTCGGCGGCCAGGACGGAACGACGACCAATGTCGAACTCGGCGAAGGCGTGGCACCGTTGAAGCGCCGTGCCGGCATCGTGGGTGCCGGCCAGACGGTTGCCATGGTCGCATCGTCTGGCGGCGGCTATGGCGATCCGAAGGAGCGTGATCGCGATCTGGTGCGCAAAGATCTGCGCGAAGGGCGCATTTCGGCAAAGGCAGCTCGGGACATCTACGGCCTGGATATTTGATAAGCCTGTCGGCGTGCTGCAATCGCCGCGCGCCGACATCGGCACGGATGCCAATAAAACAAGGGGAACTGGCATGCGCATTGGTATTGTTGGATGTGGCGGCATCGCGCTTGGCTATGCGGCCTGGCTTGTCGAGGAAGGCCATGATCCCGTTCTGTGGTCGCCCTCGGGCAAGAGCGCGACCGGCCTTTCGGGTACGGATATCGAGGTTTCCGGCGTGCTGGAGACGCGGTTTCGTCCAGTTCTCGCGAGCGATCCGCAGGTCCTGATCGACCATGCCGAGGTGGTGATCATTGCCGTACCCGGTTATGGCCACAAGACCGTTATCGATGCGATCGTTCCCTATGCCAAAAGCTGCCAGACCTTCATCGTCAGTGCCCAATTGTCGTTGAGTGCCCGCTATCTCAAGGAGCAGACGAAGGCGCGAGGTACGGACGCCAACGTCATCGCCTGGGCAACGACCGCTCTCATGTCGCGGCGCTCCGGTCCTCACAGCATCGCAATCGGCGGTATTCGCGCGCGGCTCGAAGCCGCTGCGCTCCCTGCCGCCGGAAGCCCGTCGGATATCGGCATCTGCCGCGACCTGTTCGGCGACCGCTTCACGCAAGTCGATGATATTACCGCCATCGCACTCAGCAATCTCAATCCGCCCATCCACCTTGCCAGCGCGCTCTGCAACTTCACCCGCATCGAAAAGGCCGAATACTGGGCCAACTATGATGGCATCACGCCTTCGGTTGCCCGGATGGTCGAGGCGCTGGACGCTGAAAGGCTGGCAGTTGCCACAGCTTACGGAGTGAAGGTGCGGACGGTCTATGATCACTATCACCTGACCTTCGGCTTCGAGCCGGGCCTGACCCTGGCCGAGATGGCTGCGGCCGTTCATGAAAAGCGCAAGGGGCCGCCCGGTCCGGTTTCACTCGACACGCGCTTCATCACCGAGGATGTGCCCTTCGGCATCGTGCCTGTCATCGCGCTGGCGGAAAAGCAAGGCGTCCCTGTTCCCCTTCACAAGGCTGGATTGACTGTCGCCAACGCACTCTATGGCCGCAATTTCGAAAATGAGAACGATCTAATTTCATGGGTGGCGTAACTGTCTTTCCCCATGGTCTTCTGGAAACTTGCGACGATGATTCCCGTCGCCCGGACGGGCGCATGCGCCGGGGTGACGTTGAACTGGCAGGCGAGATAGGCATGATATTGAGCAGAACGATGATCCCGGCACTTGCCGGCGCGCAAACGGAAGGTGGTCGATGACACGTTATCTCGTCGTCAAACTGCTGGAAGCCGTTGTCGCCATCTGGGGTGTCGTGACGATCGTCTTCTTCGTCAGCCGCATCCTCGGTGACCCGACCGTTTTGCTCCTGCCGGTCGGCGCCGGCGCGCAGGAAATCGAGACGCTGCGCACTGCGCTCGGCCTCGACCGGCCTTTGGCGGAACAATATGTCTACTCCCTGCTCGCCATGATGAAGGGGGATTTTGGCACCTCTTTCCAGCATGTCCGCCCGGCGCTGGACGTTGTGCTCGAGCGCATGCCGGCGACGGCTTCGCTGGCGGGCCTTGCTCTTCTTTTCGGCACGCTGATCGGCGCGATTGCAGGGGCAATCGCAGCACTCATGCGTGGCACGGTGGCTGAATTGATCGTCATGATCGCTGCCCTGCTTGGCCAGGCGACGCCGACCTTCTGGCTCGGCATCATGCTGATCCTTCTTTTCTCCGTCCAGCTCGGCTGGTTGCCGACCGGAGGCGCGGGAGGTTGGGAGAACTTCGTTCTGCCGGGGCTGACGCTCTCCGTCTTCGTTTCAGCTTCGATTGCGCGTCTGCTGCGCTCATCGCTTCTCGACATCATGCGCGAGGATTACGTCCGCACAGCCCGCGCCAAGGGTCTGATGCCGCGCACGGTGTTCTTCTGGCATATCGCCCGCAATGCCCTGATCCCGGTCGTCACGATGATCGGCATCATCGCAGGTGAGCTGCTTGGAGGGTCTGTCGTCATCGAGACCGTCTTTGCCTGGCCGGGTGTCGGTCGTGTCATCGTGCAGGCGATCCAGGCGCAGGATTTTCCGGTCATTCAGGCGGGTGTCGCCGTCGTTGCCTCCATCTTCGTTGTCGTCAACCTGCTGGTCGATCTGCTTTACGGCGTGCTCGATCCCCGTATCCGTCGAGGTTGAGGCGCGGTCATGAAAGCTTTCTTCTCTGCTCTCCTTAAAAGCCGTGCCGGTCTCTTCGGCTTCTTGCTGGTCCTGGTCTTCATCGCCGGTGCGGCCCTCGCACCCTATCTCGGGCTTCCTTCGCCGACGCGATCGAGCCTGACCGCGCGCATGGTGGCGCCGACCTGGACGGGTCTTCTGTCACCCGGTGCCCATCCGCTCGGAACGGACGAACTCGGTCGCGATGTCCTGTCGCGGATCCTTTTCGGCAGCCGGACGACGCTGCTGATCGCGGCCGGCGCCGTGATACTCGGCGGCGCGGTCGGGACGCTGCTCGGCATCGTTGCCGGCTACTATCGCGGCATCGTCGACCGGATATTGATGCGCATCGTCGATATCCAGCTCGCACTGCCGCTGATGCTGCTTGCATTGCTGGTCGTTGCCGCCGTCGGTGCATCGGGCCAGAATCTCGTCGTCGTCCTGGCCCTGACCAGCTGGCTGCGCTACGCGCGCATCATCCGCGGTCAGGTGCTGACGCTGCGCGAGCGCGAGTTCATCCTCTCGGCCCATGCGATCGGCGCCGGCACATGGCGGATCATGATCAAGCATCTCCTGCCCAATGTCATGACCCCGGTTCTGGTCATCGCTACCTTGGAGCTTGCACGCATCATCATCATGGATGCCGCACTTTCCTTCCTCGGTCTCGGGGTGCAGCCGCCAAGCCCGAGCTGGGGCCGGATGCTGGCGGACGGTCGTGTCTATATCACGACCGCCTGGTGGATCGTCACCTTCCCCGGCCTCGCCATTCTGCTGACGGTGCTGAGCGTCAACCTGCTCGGCGACTGGCTCCGCGATTATTTTGACCCGAAACTGAGGACCGCGCGATGATTGTCACGAGTTTCTGCGCCGTCTCCCACCGGTTTTTCGGAGATCTGACGCCATGACACCGCTTCTCGATATCCGCAATCTCACCGTCGTCTTCGATACGCCCGCCGGCACCGTCCATGCGGTCAACGATGTGTCCTATACGATCGAGGAAGGCGAAACGCTGGGGATCGTTGGTGAGTCCGGCTCGGGCAAGAGCGTCCACGCGCTGTCCATGGTCGGGCTGATCGCTCGGCCGCCGGGCCGTATCGTCAGCGGCGAAGTCTATTTCAAGGGGCGAGACCTCCTGAAGCTACCCCAGCGGGAACTCTATGATTTGCGCGGGAAAGAAATCGGTTTCGTCTTTCAGGATCCGATGACGTCGCTCAATCCGGTCTTGACCATCGAACGGCAGATTGCCGAGCCTCTGCGACGGCATTTCAATCTGTCCAAGGCGCAAGCGCGTGAACGTGTCGTCGAGTTGTTGGAGCTTGTCGGCATCGCCAATGCGCGCGCCCGTATCGGTCAATATCCACACGAGTTTTCCGGCGGCATGCGCCAGCGGGTGATGATCGCAATCGGTATTTCCTGCAATCCGAAACTGCTGATCGCCGACGAGGCGACGACGGCACTTGACGTGACGGTGCAGGCACAGATCCTCGATCTCGTGCGCGACTTGAAGAAGAAGATCGGCACGACGGTTATCTGGATCACCCATGACATGGGCGTCGTCGCAGGCCTCGCCGATACGATCCAGGTTATGTATGGCGGCAGGATCATGGAGCGCGGCCCGGTGGATGCGGTGTTCGAGGATCCGCGCAGTGCCTATACCTGGGGGCTGCTGAAATCTCTTCCGCATGGCGGAAAGCGTGGCGTGCAGCGCCTTTATCAGATCCCGGGAAACCCGCCCAACCTTACCCAGAAACCGGTCGGCGATCCGTTTGCGCCGCGTAACACCTTTGCCACCGAGCGCTGCCGGCGTGAGACGCCACCTCTCAAACAGGTGGAAGGCAGCGTGCCGGGCCACAAGGCGGCCGTCTGGTACGACCTTCGCGAGGAGTTGACGAAGCAGGAGGATGCGTCGGCATGACGATAGAAATGACGCCGCAAAACCCCCTCGTAACCGTCGACCGCCTGTGCAAGTCCTTTGGTGGAGGGAAAAGTTTGTTCGGGGGGGGCGTTCCCCCGCTGAAAGCGGTCGATAACGTCAGTTTCGAGATCTTCCCCGGTGAGACGCTTGGGCTCGTTGGCGAATCCGGATCGGGAAAGAGCACGACCGGACGCGTCCTGCTGCAACTGGAGGAGCCGACCAGCGGAGATATTATCTTCAAGGGGAAAAACCTTACCGGCCTCTCCAAGGCACTGTTGAAGCCCTATCGGCGCGACATGCAGATCATCTTCCAGGATCCATATTCCTCGCTCAATCCGCGGATGACGGTAGGCGAATTCGTCGGCGAACCGCTGATCGTGCATGGCTCCGGCGCGAACAGATCTGAGCGCAATGACCGGGTGGCGGCTTTGTTTCGCAAGGTGGGTCTCGATCCCGCCTTCATGACCCGCTATCCGCATGAATTCTCCGGCGGCCAGCGTCAGCGTGTTTGTATCGCCCGCGGGATCGCGCTTGATCCGGCCTTCATCGTTGCTGACGAGCCGATCACTGCGCTCGACGTTTCCATCCAGGCGCAGATCGTCAACCTGTTTCAGGATCTGCAGGACGAGTTGGGCCTGGCCTATCTGTTCATCGCCCACGACCTGTCGATGATCCGATATCTCTGCCATCGGGTGGCGGTTATGCTTCGCGGTCGCATCGTCGAGATCGGTCCCTGCGAAGCGATCTTCGAGAACCCGCAGCATCCCTATACCCGGGCGCTTCTCTCCGCGATCCCTGTTCCCGATCCGAAGGTCGAGCGTAATCGCCGGCCGATTGAATTTGATGTCAACGCCAATCCGACACCCACTGAGGCGGTGATGAAGCCGGTCGGCGATCGGCATTTCGTGCTGGGATAGGCGGCCGCAGAATTTGTACCTGGCGGCACGCCAAGGCGGAGGCAACCGCCTCAGAAGCCTTGGAAGAGGAAATCAGTGGCGGCGGTGATCTCGTCTGCGTGGCGGGCAAGGCTTGTGACCATGGCGCCCAGCTCTGCGGCGGGGACCGCAGCCAAAAACTCGGTCATCATCACGAATGTGGTGCCGGCAATTTCAAAGCGAGGGTTCAGGCGCTCTGCCGCGCGCTTGATGTCATGCTCGGCGATGAGCGGTACGACCACCCTTGTATGAAGTCCGTCGAGCAGGTTGCTCTGGATATCCAGAACCAGCCCGCTGCCGAGTTCATGCACCGCGAAACGCGCCATCAAAACATCCGGTGCTTTGCGAGCGGCAGGCCGTGCCTGGCTACATAGTCGTTATGCGCCTCTATTGCGCCGGCATTATCCTCGAGCCAGCGGCGTTCGCGCTCCGTCCTTACGGCCTGGGCTATGCCATCTTCGGCGGCACGCGAAAGGTTGATATCCAGCGCCCGCGCCTCGGCAAGAAGTTCGCTGTCCAGTGAGAGGTTGGCTGCTTTCCGAGATGTCACCGGCATGGATGCCTCCATAATATGCGCAGACTATATGCGCATATTATGGAGGGTCAAGCATTGGCAACGGTGGCTACGAGCCTTGTTGCCAAAAAGAAAGCCCCTCGCAGGGAAACGAGGGGCTATAAGGCTGGAAAGTCAGATCGGAACTCCAAGAGAACTCCGTCCTCATGACAGCATAGTTACTTAAGCGAATCGTCACCCAAATAGGGGAGGCGGTTGCAAAAGATGCCGAGCTTCACCCCAGGGTGAGGTAGGACAGCGGCAGGAAAGCGACCGTCACTGCAAGGCAGACGATAGCGACCCTGACGAACCGTGCCCGGCGCGCCTTTCGAGCATCCCACTCATAGACCATGTTTTCTCCCATCTTATGAGACAAACCGGCAGGCCTCAGGCCAGCGGGGTGGCCTCATGTCTTCATCTTCGCAAAGACGGGCGGGTGATAGTAATCGAAGCTTGCGCGACGCAAGTTCAGCCCTAGCGAGATATTCCGTTTCGACGCGTCTTTGAGTTGATCAACTCACGAACAGATTGCATCAAGCCTTCGCAGAAAGAATGCAGCACTGCTCGGGCACGGGTACAAGCACGGTGTGCGATCCCGGCTCCAGAGGTTCGGACAATGCACTATGGGCGGCGAGATCTCCCGCGGCCGTCACGCATCTATACTGGTAGGCCCGGCCGAGATAGGTACGGGTGCCGAGTATTGCCGGGATGCCGCTGCCCGATTGGCGGACTATCAGGCCGTCAGGGCGGGTCGCGAGCAAGAAGCTGTCGCCAATCGCGCCGAAACTATCCTGTGACAGGTCCAGCCGCGCTCCACCTGCCATCTCAGCGGTCACGACCGTGCCGTTGCGGGCGATCGCCTTCATCGGAATGAGGTTTTCGAACCCGACGAAGCCGGCAACGAAGGCATTGGCCGGCTTTCGGTAGAGCACTTCCGGCGTGTCCAGCTGCATGATGCGGCCGGCATTCATGATCGCGACACGGTCGGATATCGAGAATGCCTCCTCCTGATCATGCGTGACGTAAAGCGACGTGGTGCCGTTCGCCTTCTGGAGCTGGCGGATCTCGATGCGCATGTCGATCCTCAGCCTTGCATCGAGATTGGACAGCGGCTCGTCGAACATCAGCAGCGGCGGCTCGATGACGAGGGCGCGCGCCAGCGCCACGCGCTGCTTCTGTCCGCCAGATAAGGCCGAGGGCAGGCGCTTGGCGACGGGGCCGAGCCCGACCCGGTCCAGCATCGCCAGTGCGCGCGCCACCCGATCGGGCTTTTTGATGCCGCGCTGTTTCAGGCCGAAAGCGACATTGTCCAGCACCGTCAGGTGGGGAAAAAGCGCGTAATTCTGGAAGACGAGGCCGATATCGCGGGCATGGGCCGGCAGGGCGGTCAGGTTCCTGTCCCCCAGCCTGACATGGCCTGATGTCGGTTGCAGGAAGCCTGCCACGATCCGCAGCGTCGTCGTCTTGCCGCAGCCGGAGGAGCCGAGCAGCGAGACGAGCTCGCCGGCTTTGACGGAGAGCGACAGGTCGTCGAGGACCTGGTTCTGGCCATAGTGGGCGGAGAGATTTTCGATGGTCAGCGATACGGTCACGCGGGATCAAGCCAATCGGTTATTTCGTCAGGAAGGTGAGGCCGAGCGTCATTTCGACGATGGCCATGACGCCTACGGTCACCAGCATCAGCAAGACGGAGACCGAGGCGATCGTCGGGTCGAAGAACTGTTCCATATGGGCGAGAATCTGGATCGGCAGGGTGGAAATGCCGGGGCCGGTCAGGAAGACCGAAATCGATACGTCGTTGATCGAGGTGATGAAGGCGAGGATGAAGGCGGCAAGCACGCCGGCACGAATATTCGGCAGGACGACCGTGAGAAAGGTCTTCAGCGGTGGACAACCGAGACTGATCGCGGCCTCCTCGACGGAAAAATCGAAGGAGGCGAGGCTCGCACCGACCACCCGCACCGAATAGGGCAGTACCAGCAGCGCGTGCCCGAGGACGAGGCTCGCAAAGATCGGCAGGCCGAGCCCGATCGTGATCGACTTCAACAGTGAGAAACCGAAAACGATTTCCGGCACGAGGATCGGCAGGACGAACAGAGTACCGAGCCATCTTGGCAGCCCGATGCGATAACGTGACAATGCATAGGCGGCCGGAATGCCGATGAGCAGAGACAGCGCGGTGCCGAGGATTGCCACCTGCAGGCTGGTGATTGCCGTCGTCGCAAAGGCCGATATTTCGAAAATATTGGAGAACCAGCGAAGCGTCAGGCCTCGCGGGGGGAAGGTGAGGTAGCTCGTATCGCTGAGCGAGGCACCGATAATGATGACGAGCGGAGCCAGAAGAAAGACGAATACAAGGGCGGCGAAAGCGCCAAGGAGCGGATGGATGCGGCCTGCCATGGGTGTCACACCGCCTCCATCATACGGTCATCGGATTGAGACGGCGGGCCATGCGGCTCATGATCGAGACGACCGCGATCGTGATAACCACCATGATTGCCGCAATCGTCGAAGCGCCGACCCAGTCGAACGTGACCATGGCACGCTGATAGAGCAGGGTGCCCATCATCATCTGCCGCTCTCCGCCCAGAAGCTGCGGCGTGGCGTAGGAAGTAAAGCTGCCGGTGAAAACGAGGACGGCGCCGACGATCAGGCCCGGAACGGCAAGTGGCAGGATGACCTGCAGGAAGGTCGCAAACGGCTTGGCTCCGAGCGAAGCGGATGCCTCGACCACATCGCGCGGAATGGCTTCGAGTACACCGGTCAGGGTGAGGATCATCAACGGCACGAAGAGATAGACCATCGCGACAATGACGGAGCCTTCGGTATAGAGCATTGAAAGGGGCTCTGTCGTAATGCCGAGGGAGATCAACAAATTGTTGATGATGCCATTCTTGCCGAGAATGATCAGCCAGGCGAAGGAGCGCACGACGACGCCGGTGAGCAACGGAAAGACCGCCGCAATGATGGCGATCGACTTCAGCCGCGCCGGCATCTGGGCGATCACATAAGCGGTCAGGAAGCCGACGATCAAAGAGAGCGCGGTGGTCATGAGCGCGATACGGAGTGTTCGATAGAGTATGCCGGTGCGGAAACCGCTGTTGAAGAAGGCGCTGTAGGTGGAGAATACGCCCCTCGGCTCGCCGAACGTGCTTGCAATGGTGATCAGTACCGGCACCACCAGCGCCAGGATGACCAGCAGCGTGGCGGGCAGCGTCAGTCCCCATTTGGCGAACCTGTTCATCGGATCACATCACGACTTCATTGTGAGAACAACTCGTTCCACTGGTCGATCCAGTCAGCCTTGGCCTCGTTCATCTTGTGGTAGTCTAAGAGCGACAGGCTGCCCACCTGTTCGGGGCCATAGGTCCAGATCTTCGCCTGTTCCGGGGTCAGTTGCACCTTGGTATTGATCGGCGCATCTACACCCTGTTCGGCTTCCTTTTGCTGAACGTCTTTAGATAGGATGAAATTGATGAACTGGTAGGCGAGGTCGACGTTCTGGGAACCCTTGGGGATGTTCACGGTGTTGAGTGTCGCGATGTCGCCTTCCTTGAGCTTGGCCCAGACCATGGTCGGAACCGCCGCCTGCATGGAGGCGAGGGTGAAATCCTGGGCCAGCGCCACACGCACTTCGCCGGTGGAGATCAGGTTTACCAGTTCCGAGCCGGTATTGTAGTTCTTCACGACATTGGGTTTCAGCTCCTCGATCGCCGCGAAGGCGCTCTCGCTATCCTCGAAGGCATCGCTTTCGGCATGTTTGCCTGCCTGTACCACCACCATCGGGCCGGCAGTCGTGGTGATGCCCGGCAGCGAGACCGATTTCTCGAGATCCTCCCGCCAGAGCCCGTTCCATGAGGTTATCGGTGGTTTGACGGTGGCGCTGTCATAGACGATGCCGACGCGGCCGATCGTATAGGCCGGGCCGAACTTGCCCTGCGGCTGACGTCCGAGTTCATAGATTTCGGAGAGGTTCGGGATCTTGGCGGGGTCGATTTCGGAGAACATCCCATCCTCGATGCCCTGCTGCGAAAAGCTGTCCGAGAGATAGATGACGTCGACGCCCTTTCCATCGCGCAGCTTCAATTTGTTCAGCCTGTCGGCGTTGTTGCCGGTCTCGAAAACGATGTCGCAGCCGCAGATCTTCTTGAACGGCTCGATGATGTTGGCGTTCATCTTTTCGCCATTATACCCCCACCAGGAAATGGTGATTGTCTTCGTTTGGGCCTGAGCCGTCACGGAGGTTGCGATCGCGGTGATTGCGGCAATCGCAGTGATACGAAGGAAAAGAGACACGTTCACGGGATGGGTACCTCTCGCAGAAACGATTGACCGGCTGAGCCGGGTCTTGCGGCAAGTCTATTTTTGCCTATCGCCGGCGGCAAGCCCGTTTGCCTTGTGCTCCACATGCGTAATGGTCGGCCTGCGATTTTTCTTCCTCTGGGTCTTGCAGCTCTAGTGACTAGAGGTCTTAAAGAAAAGACTCGATGCGAAAGGCGGAGAGTGAAATGTCCCCTGATGTAACCCAAGATCAGAGCTCAAACCAAGTGCGCTACAAGGTTGGCGGCATGGATTGCGCCAGCTGTGCTGCCAAGATCGATACGGCGGTCCGCCGTATGCCGGGTGTGAGAGACGTGGCTGTGTCAGTGTCGGCCGCAACAATGACGGTCGATCACGACGGCAGCACGGATTTCGGTGCCGTTGAAAAGAAGATTGCGGGTCTCGGCTATACGCTGAGGGCATTGGGGCGCAAGGCTACGGTGCCGCAGGCCTATACACATAATCATCACCACGAACATGGCCCCGGCTGCGTTCATGATCATCACCAGCATGACCACAGCGGCTCACATGGAGGGAGGCACGACCATGCACACCACCATGATGGCAGCCACGATCACGCGGGTCACAGCCATGCTGATCGCGATGCCGAGGAGATCGAGGGGTTGCATGGCCATGACCATGGAGCAATGGAGGGTCCCTGGTGGAAATCGCAAAAGGGTCGGTTGACGATTGCCGCTGGACTTGCATTTGCTCTGGCCTATGGGCTCGGCCATCTTTTGCCGGCGTATGAGAGCTATCTTTTCATTGTCGCGATTCTGATCGGCCTTGTGCCGATCGCGCGCCGGGCGATCATGGCAGCGCTTGCCGGTACGCCATTCTCGATCGAGATGCTGATGACGATCGCGGCTGTCGGCGCCGTGGTCATCAATGCTGCAGAGGAGGCTGCCGCAGTCGTATTTCTGTTCCTGGTCGGCGAGCTGCTGGAGGGCGTTGCTGCCGGCAGGGCGCGGGCAAGTATCCAGGGCCTGACCGCGCTGGTGCCCAAAACCGCCCTGCTGGAAGAGGGCGGCAAGACCCGTGAGGTACCGGCTGAGGAACTGACGGTCGATACGATCATCCTCGTGCGTCCGGGCGACCGGATTTCGGCCGATGGCCTTATCCTGTCGGGCGACAGCGCAATCGACGAGGCGCCGGTGACAGGCGAAAGCACACCTGTTCGCAAGGGCGAGGGGGGAAAGGTTTTTGCCGGTACGATCAATGGCGACGCAGCCTTGCGCGTGAAGGTGACGGCTGCAGCTCAAGACAACACGATCGCTCGTGTCGTGCGGCTGGTCGAGGAAGCACAGGAGAAGAAAGCGCCGACGGAACGCTTTATCGATCGCTTCTCCCGATACTACACACCGGGTGTCGTGGCTGTGGCGGCCCTCGTTGCGATCCTCCCACCGCTTATCGCAGGTGCGGACTGGAGCGAGTGGATCTACAAGGGGCTGGCTATCCTGCTGATCGGCTGCCCCTGTGCTCTGGTGATCTCGACCCCGGCGGCCATCGCTGCCTCCCTCTCGGCAGGTGCGCGGCGCGGTCTGCTTTTGAAGGGTGGTGCTGTGCTGGAAATGCTCGGCAAGCTTACGGCGGTCGCGCTGGACAAGACCGGCACACTGACATCGGGAAAACCGCAGGTGACGGACGTCATCGCGTTCGGTCGCAATGCCGAGGATGTCCTCCGTCTTTCGGCAGCACTCGAGACGGGGTCGAGCCACCCGCTCGCGCTTGCGGTGTTGGCCAAGGCGGACGAGGAAGAGGTCGATATTCCGGTCGCAACGGATACGAGAGCGATTGGCGGCAAAGGCGTTGCCGCTGTCGTCGAGGGAGCCGAGTTGTTTCTCGGTTCGCCAAAGGCTGCTGCAGAGCGCGTAGCCTTGCCGATGGCGCATGCGCGTCGCCTCGCGGGCCTGAACGACGAGGGCAAGACCGTCTCCGTGTTGGTTGTCGATGGCCTTTTGGCCGGAGCAATCGCCATGCGTGATGAGCCGCGTGCCGACGCAAAGGCTGGACTGCAGGCACTCGCCGACGCCGGTGTGAAGACCGTGATGCTGACGGGAGACAATGCTCGCACGGCAGCGGCGATCGGGGCAGATCTCGGCATAGAGGTACGCGCCGAACTGATGCCGGAAGACAAGCAGCGCATCGTCGGAGAGCTGCAGCGTGAAGGCTTCGTCGTCGGCAAGGTTGGTGACGGGATCAACGACGCGCCGGCTCTTGCAGCTGCCGATGTCGGGGTCGCCATGGGCGGTGGTACCGACGTGGCGCTGGAGACGGCCGATGCCGCAGTGCTCCATGGTCGCGTATCGGACATCGCCGGCATGATCGATCTCTCCAGGCGGACGATGCGGAATATCCATCAGAACATTGCGATTGCTCTCGGTCTGAAGGCGGTATTCCTGGTGACGACCATCATCGGCATCACGGGACTGTGGCCGGCAATCCTTGCAGATACCGGCGCCACCGTGCTGGTGACGATCAATGCGTTGCGGCTCTTGCGAGCCTGAACCGTCAGGCCCGCTTGCGTCTTGCAGGTCGCGGTGCCAACTGGGAGGCGGGAACAAACGAACCCGACACGACGACGCTGCCGCGGCCAAAGGATTTGGCATGGTAGAGCGCAGCATCGGCGGCCTTGAAGGCGGTGTCGCAGGAAATGTCGGTGCTCTCTACGCTCTTGAGGCCAAAAGAGGCGGCGATCGAGATCTCCCCCTTCGACAAATCCATCGGCTTGGCAAGCGATCTGGACAGCCTTTGGCAGATTGCATCGGCGCGGTCTGCCGACATATCCGGCATCAGCATGGCAAATTCATCGCCGCCGAGACGGAAAAGGCGGTCTGTCACTCGCGCTTTGTCGCGCAGCCGTGAGGCAACAGCTTTCAGTAGTTCGTCGCCGACGGCGTGGCCATAGGTGTCGTTGACCTCCTTGAAGCCGTCGAGATCGAGGCAGGCCACGACAAGCGGTCCTTTGCGGCTCAATTCGCGGAACTCTGTTTCCAGCAGAGATCGGTTGGCAAGGCCGGTCAGGAAGTCGTGCGTTGCTGCATGGCGCATCCGCCTTTCGCGGGCAACGAGTGCACGTGCCGTGTTGCGTGACATCCGCAGTGTAAAGATGCCTGCGGCAAGGAGGGCCGCGCCGACCGTGACCAGCAGGGGCAGCGACCGATACAGCAGATCGGATGCCGGCGTTGGAGGGCGCCACGAGAGAACTTTCTTCTCTCCATCCTGCCCGACTGCAATTTCGGCATAGGCCCGATCAGGCGTCACGGACTCAAGAGAACTGACGCGTGCGTCATCGAGCAGGAAACGGGTGCCGAAGAAATCCTGCAGGCTCCCTGTTATGGGCATCGCGGTGATCAGGATAGGTGCCCGCTCACCCTTCGGCTTTGCCGTGCCGAAATCGGGCTGGAACAGCGTTGCGGTCATCAGCACCGCATCGTCGCCCAGCACTTCGATGCGGCTGATGCTGACCGGTTTCGGAATGCCCACAATGGTGCGCCCAAGCTCACGGGAGCGGACATCGCTGACCAGCGTGGATGCATCGGCGACAATCGCGTCGGCGCCTCTGTCGAAGAAGCCCCGGTTCTTGACGCTGTCATCCGTGCGCCAATAGATCAGCTTGTCGGTGTGATCGAGGATCGCAACGAAACGGGTGCGCGATGTGCCGATAAGCGAGGCGCCGATGTTGCGGTCCGTCCAATCGAAATCGAAGGCATTGTCGATCTTGGCGATGGACTCGTCCCAGATCGTCCACGCGGTCAGCGAGAATTCGATATCATTGATCCATAGATCGATATTGTGCCTGACGAGGTTTTCCTCGCGTTGGCGCAGGCCTGCATCGATTTGGGCAATGCCCACATAGGGGATAGTCGCCATGCCGCCGATCAGCACCGCAACAGCGATGAGAGCCGGGCCGACGAGCCTGAACTGGATGAAGCGCATTGAGGTGAAGACGCCCTTCGAAACTGGCTTAAGCGGAATGCCCCTACTATCCGACAGAACTTCTTACGATGGTGTTATCATTCGTAGTCACCGATGAGATTGGAAGGCGGCTATTTCTGAATATCTGTGGACAGGGCGCTGGGCGTGTGTGCTCGCCGGATATCCGGTTTCCTGGCGGAATGCCGATTTTATTCGCCGCTCGGGACAAGCGTCCCGTAAAGATTGCATTTAGGATTTGGCGGTAAGGTCCTGTTAGTAACGTTCCGTCTTACGTCCTGGAACAGGTCGACACAGCGGAAGCGAGTGTATTGCGTACGGGTTCACATGCGTGTTTCTGCTGCCGCTTCGGCAATCTTGATCGCCTGTCTCGGCGTGTCCGGCTGCACATCGAGCTCCAGCACGGAGACGGCATTGACAGTGCCCCCGGCATCCGTGAAGGCGGCGCGCGTTCAGCCGCCGGCCGATATGCCTCGGTCCACCGCACCGGCCGGTCCGATGCCGACAGCTCCCGGAATAGATCCGACGCCCGTGGCGGCTATCGTTCCACCTTCTCCGGTCGATGATCCGCGTGAACTCGCGTGGAACAAGCAGACAAGCGAGACGCATGCATTTGACGGCATGGCAACGACGGTCGGCATGCCCGTTCCTTCCGAGCGACCTGTCGCCATGTTGCGGCCAGCCGCGCAACCGCTGCCGGCGGACTTGCCGCTGCGTCGCAGCCGTGCCGATCGCCTGAAGATCTACGGCCATCGTTTCCGCGATGCAAAGCCGATCAATTTCGGCAGGGTTGCTCCACGCCAGTTCGCCGTCCATGGAGTGGACGTCTCCCGTTGGCAGGCCAATATCGATTGGCCGACGCTGAGGACGCAGGGTGCCAATTTTGCCTATATCAAGGCGACCGATGGTGGCGACCACGTTGACCCGATGTTCATGGCCAATTGGCGCGGTGCGAGCAATGCGGGCATCCGGCGCGGCGCTTATCACTTCTTCTATTGGTGCCGTACCGCCGGCGAGCAGGCTGATTGGTTCATTCGCAACGTGCCACGTGATCCCGATGCGCTCCCGCCGGTGATCGACGTGGAATATAATCACCAGTCAGACTGCAAGATGCGGCTTTCGACAGAGCGCGTGCTGGAGAAGATGCAGGTCTTCATGGACAAGCTGGAACGCTATTATGGTCAGCGCCCGGTGATCTACACATCGCCCGACTTCTATGCCGACCATCTGCAGGGACAATTCCGTAACTATCCCTTCTGGTTGAGATCTGTCGCGGCCCATCCCGCGAAGGTTTATCCCGACCGCAAATGGCTATTCTGGCAATATTCAGGCTCGGGCCTGTCGCAGGGCGTGGACGGCCGGATCGATCTCAACGTCTTCAATGGCAGCGAGAGCGGCTGGCACGAATGGGTGTCTCGGACCGGATGGTCTGGCCGCGCGGTGGCAGAGCGCTAGCGGAGCGCAGAAGGCTGGCAAGTCTCCTTCTGGATCTGCCGCAAAGATGGAGCGGCTGCCGGCCAGTCTTGGCAGGCGACAGGTTTATTGCCGATCACGCTATTAAGTTTCGAAAACGCCCCGCGCCGGGGACGCTGAACGGGCGCGGGGCGTATTCCGTCCGGGTCGTGATACAGGCAGGCTGATCAATGTCAGTCTGTCTGTGCCGTTGCCGTGTCGCTTTGCTGCGCGAGGTCTACGCGAGCAATCACCGACATGCCGGGAACAAGCTTGTCGATGAGCGGCTGGTTCGGCTCTATCGCGATCCGGACCGGAATTCTCTGGGCGACCTTGGTGAAATTGCCGGTCGCATTGTCTGATTTTATGACGGCGAACTCGGAGCCGGTCGCTGGCGCGAAACGTTCGATGCGGCCGTTGAAACTCTGGTGCCCAAGTGCATCGACCGTGAACGTTACCTTTTGCCCCGGCTTCATGCCGTCGAGCTGGGCTTCCTTGTAATTCGCCACGACCCATACATAGTCGGGCACCAGCGACGCGATCTGCGTGCCGATGGAAACATATTGGCCAAGCCGGCCGCTGACTTCACCGAGATGCCCGTCCTGAGGTGCGGTGATGCGGGTGTTCTGCAGGTCAATATCGGCCAGGGCGACCGAAGCCTTGGCGCTATCGACCGTTGCTTCGAGCGAGCGGCGATTGACGACAATGGTGTTCAGATCTTGCTCTGCCACCAGTTCCTCGGCCTGTGCCTGATGCACGGCAGCCTGGGCCTGGTCGTAGGTCGCCTGGGCCTTTTCGAAGTCGCTCTGGGTGGAAACATTGCCCTTCAGCAGTGACTGCGTGCGGTTATAGGCGGTCTTGGCGGCGTCGAAGGCGGCCTGTGCGCTTTCGACCGCAGCTTTCGCCGAGAATATCTTGGCTTCCGCGGACTTGCGGCTTTGCTCGGAATTGGCCAGTGATGCCTCGGCTGTTTCCTGACCTGCCTTGGCCTGCGCGAGTTTCTGCACATAGATGCGGTCATCGATGCGGGCGATCAGATCGCCGGTCTTGACCTTCTGGTAATCCTGCACCGGAACTTCGACGAGATAGCCCGCAAGCTGGGGGCTGATCAAGGTCACCTGACCGCGGACATAAGCGTCATTGGTCGTCTCTACCGATCCGCTGAACGGCGGTAGGTCCCATGCATAAAGTACGATGAGAACGCCTGCGATGCCGACGGCCGCCGTGACATAAGTTGCGATTGAGCGAAATACGGGTTTCATTGTCTTTTCTGTCTATCCGTGTGGCCGGCTGCAGGGTTCAGGCTGTCTGAGGGCTGTTTGCGGCGCCCATAAACCGATCTCGATTCTTCCAGAGAACGTGGAGCAGAAGCAGCGCGATGGCTGCGACCGCACACAGGAATGTTGCGAAGAAGGCATCGTTATAGGCCAGCACATAGGCCTGCTGCTGCACCTGCTTGGCAAAGGTGGTGGTGCCCTGGACCTTTTGCAGTGCCGTGTCGGCACTGGAATGGGCATAGGCCGCCGTGTACTGGCTGATGCGCAGGTTTACCAACGGATCGGTCGGCAAGAGCCTCGAGGTCAGGATGGCGGAGTGGTATTGCTCTCGCCAGGTCACGAAGCTGCCGAACAGCGCGCTGCCGATGAAGGCGCCGACCTTCTGGGTGAAAAGAAACACGGCGATGAAGCTGATGATATAGGTCAGCCCCTTCTTCAAGGCGGCGGCGAAGCCGACCGCCATGGCCGGCGGAAGAAAAAGCCCGCTGCCAAAGGCGAAGAGCGACTGGCTGATATACATCTGCTCGGGACGAGTGAGTACGGTCGAGTAGCTGTCCATAAGCGAGCCGATGGCGATCAGCACCAGCGCGGCGAGGTGGATGGCTGCCTCGCGTCCGGGTTTCATCACGGTGGCGCAAAGCAGGCCGGCAACGACGCTGGCAGCGAGGATCAGCCAATACAGCCCCGCCATCTGTTCGTTCAGCAGACCGAGCTGCTTGAAGAAGTTGATGGCGCCGGTCGACTGTTCGGTCAGCAACATACGAAACACCAGCAGAACGCCGGCGAAATGTACGATTTCCCACGAGCCTATCCAGCGCACGTCGATCAGATTGTTCTTGCGGTTGAGTTCGAGCATGATGCATAGCGTGCCCGTGACAATGCCGCAGATCAGTACCCAGGCGAGCCAGTTGACTTCCAGCCACCAGTAAAGGCGGCCCATGGTGAAGAATATTGCCAGGCAGCCCATCGAGGCGGCCAGCAATGCGTAACTCACATAGTCCATTGACGAGATGACCTTGGCGCGGGGAGGCGACGTCAATGGCAACATGTAAATGAGACAGAACACGACCAGTGCCAGCCCCATCTCGACAACGTAAAGACCCTGCAGGCCGTGAAAGTCGAGAAGTTGCGGCGAGATCAGTCCGGCAACCGGTGTGGGAAGCGACAAGCCGATCAGTGCGAGGCAGATGCCGATATTAAGCTTTTTCTCCGGCGGGAATATCTCAAGCATATAAAGAAAGGATATCGACGAGATGGGGGCGGCGGCTGCGCCGGCAAGAAAGCGCAGAACGATGCTGAGGCTCAAATCGTTGACCCAGAGATGAAGCAGGCTGACGATGACGAACGGAATGATTGCCAGCTCAGCGAATTTCCGGATGCCGTATTGGGTGCGCACCTTGAACAGGAAAAGACCGAGGCTGGCATTGGGAAAGAGATAAGCAGCCATCAGCCATGCGGCTTCATTCTGTGTGGCCTCCAGCGGACCGGCGATCTGCTGCAGGTTCAATGAAATGAGGGATGTGCCGAGCCCCTGCATCACGGCGGCCACGACCGAGGTCAAGGCATAGAGAAGGTTCAAGGGGAGCGGTTTTGGGACAAAAGCGGGTGGCGCTGTCGGCGGCGGAGAGGGGGCGGATGCTGCCGCGTCCACCTTGTGCACAGCCGCGATGTCAGCCTTGGCCGTGCCGTCACTCGGAGACATCGGCATCCTCCAGGCCCGCAACGTTCGACGATATCGTTTGGAGCAGGGCGATGCCTTGCTGCAGGGCGTTCACGTTCACCCCTTCAAAGAATTGCCGACGGATCTGGTCGGCCAACTGCCGGACGAAGGCGGCCTGCTCCTGGCCATGCTCGGTCAGAGCGATGAGCTTGACACGCCGGTCGCTGGCGTCCTGGCGGCGTTCGATCAACCCGTGTTCTTCCATGCGGTCGAGCAGCCTGACCATGGTTGCCTGCTCGACTTCAAGTTCGCAGGCCAGTTCCGTCTGCGTCATGTTCTGCCGTCTTGCAAGGCGAAACAATGCGCGCGCGCGGGGATAGGTCAGCCCGTGGGCTGTGACCTTCTTGTTAAAGGCTGTCCGGATCTTGCGGCTGACCTTGGTCAGCTCTTCCAGGAATTCGGAAGCAGATTGATCGCTATAAGGCATAGTTAGCACACTAAGGTTATTCGCTGCATTAATTAGCATGCGAACCATATGCTTTCAATCCTTGACGATCGGCAAAGCTGCTCCCCGCATTTTGCATAGGTTGTAATGCGGTCTCCTTGCGGGAGCATATTTCGTCCGTGAGACCGACCTTTCGGCCGGATGGAATTGCGGCCCCGATATCATCGAGGCCGCGCATGTGGAATTTAATGGCAGACCTTCGTTTCCTTGATGAAAACCTTTCCGTGACGGTAGGTCTTCACCCGTTCGACACGGCAGGCATGGTGGCGGGGATGCCCGTAGTAGCGATCGTCGACATGGTGGCGCATGGCGGGATGCGTTTCGGTGGTGACGACGACGCTTGCAGCCTGCGATGCAGTTGCCGCGGACAGAAGAGCGGCGAGCGAAACGACCGATGCGGCGATGATATTTTTCATTCTGTAAATCCTCGTTGAATTGCTCCCGACAACGCGTCCAGCGCGAACAGGTTCCAGAATGATCGCCACCTCTACCGAAGAAGCCCTTGCCCGCCGTCCACATAAATCGGCGTGCCGGTCACGTGGCGAGATTGGTCCGAGGCGAGAAACAGAACGACTGAAGCAACGTCTTCGCTCCGTCCTGCCTTGCCGCCGGTGATGGGGATGTCACCGGCCGGAAATTCGACGGGGACTGCCGTCTCGCTTGCCTCGCGTATTGTCGTGTTGTCGTTGATGTTGGTCTCGATTGCGCCGGGGCAGACGGCGTTGACGCGGACCCCGAACTTGCCGAGTTCCAGAGCAAGTTGCTGAACGATCGCAACCTGTGCCGCCTTGGTGGCTACATAGGCCGTCGCACCCGGTGTGTTGAATGTACGGTTACCGTTGATCGAGGAGACGACGACCACCGATCCGCCCTGTCTTTTCAGATGCGGCACGCTGGCATGTAATGTGAGATAGGTGCCGCGTAGATTGACCCTGACCGTTTGATCCCATTCATGCGGCTTCAGATCATCGATCGGTGCCCAGACGCCGTTGATGCCGGCGTTGGCGATGACGATATCGAGCCTTCCTGCCACCTGCACGAGGTGATCGACTGCTTTGCGCATCGAAGCCTCGTCACCAATATCCGCCTTGAGGACAATGGCCCGCCCGCCTGCTGCTTCGATGTCGCCGGCCGTCTTTTGAAGCTCATCCAGAGTATGCCCGAGAATTCCGACGACAGCTCCGGAAGCGCCCAACTTGAGGGCTGAGGCTCGTCCGATGCCGGATCCCGCCCCGGTTACAAGTGCTACGCGTGAGGTAAATTCCATGCGCCACCTTTGATGTTGGACGTGGTTATCGCGTCGCAACGAGAGGCGGGGCGCAAGGTTCCGCTTCAGACCAAGCCTTCGTGCGGATAGCGCTGGCTAAGAATACGCAAGCCCTCGGCAAACTTGCCACCGTCACTGCCCATCTGCCGCATCTGCCCGAGATTGTCGGTCAGATCCGCATATTTGACCGGCCTTGCTAGGGGATTTTCGATGGAGCGGCGAACGAAATCGAAATAATCTTCCCCATCACGCTTGCTCATCGCGTCGACGGCATCGATGACGTGTTCTGAAAACCCTTCTTCGCGAAGCTTTTCGAAGGTCCAGCCCGGCCCCTTTTCCACGACATCATGGAGCCAGGCGACGAGCGTCTCGTCCTCACCCGTCACATGCTCGGCCACGCGCCGCACATGGTCGATGAATGGACCACCGGTTTTGCTCGACTGTCCTTCGTGGGCCTGCATGGCGATATCGATCGCCTTCTTGAGCTGTGCTTTGTAACTCATCGAATCTATCCGCAAGCGGTCGTTGATTTGGCGCAGGCAGGCATAGCAGGGAGCCGGGCCGATGGCGATACCGGGCTTTCTTTCTTCAGGGAGGCAGGCGCCATGGGGGACGGTTCCCGCGCTCTCCGGACGAGTTGATTTGCCACGTCATCGCTGGCGTCATCCTGATGTCGGTGGAGAGACGGTGACTGCCGCTCGTAGCCAGCTTAGCGCTGGCCTGATTGACGGACGATCCTACTAGATGGTAGGCATGCGTCATGGATAATTTGGCTTCCACCTCTGATCAAATCCTCGCCTGCGCCCGGTCGCTGATCGTTGCCGGCGGTTATAACGGCTTCAGCTATGCCGATATCGCTGACGTGGTCGGCATACGCAAGGCAAGCATCCATCACCATTTTCCGGCGAAGGCAGAACTGGTGCGCACGCTCGTCAACCGCTATTGCCAGGATGCCGAGGCCGGCATTGCCCATATGCGACGGACTGCACCGGATCCTGTCGAGCAGCTTCGTCTTTATGTCGGCCATTGGGAAGCTTGTATCGAGGATGGCAGCAGACCGTTCTGCGTCTGCGCGCTTCTGGCCAGCGAGGTTCCCGTCTTGCCGCCGGAGGTTGCCGCTGAAGTGAAGGCCTACTTTCGGCTTTTGTCGTCCTGGATCACCTCGGCGATGGAGCAGGGCGACCAGCAAGGAACCTTACGGCTGCTTCACAAGCCGGATGTGGAGGCGCAGATATTCATGGCGACGGTTCATGGTGCCATGCTGTCAGCCCGCGCCTACGGCGATCCGGCGATGTTCAAGCTGGTTACCGCGCCACTTTTCGAGAAGCTCTCCGCCCGGTCTTGAGGCCGCAAAGGCTGTTCGCACAGCCTTGCCGCCACATTGGGTGCACCATACGGGTCGAGGCTAATGGATACGAAAAAAGAATGCGGCGATCGCTCGCCGCATCCTCAAATCAGTCTCTTCGCGAGCCTCAGGCCTTGATGAAGGCCAGCAGGTCGGGGTTGATCACGTCGGCGTGGGTGGTGAGCATGCCGTGGGGGTAGCCCGGATAGACCTTCAACGTGCCGTTCTTGACCAGCTTGACCGAGAGCCTGCCGGCGTCGTCGATCGGCACGATCTGGTCGTCATCACCATGCATGACGAGAACCGGTACGGTGATCGCCTTCAGGTCTTCCGTCTGGTCGGTCTCGGAAAACGCCTTGATGCCTTCGTAATGAGCCTTGGCGCTGCCGATCATGCCCTGGCGCCACCAATTCTGGATCACGCCCTGGGAGATCTTGGCACCGTCGCGGTTGAAGCCGTAGAACGGGCCGGTGGGAAGGTCGAGGAAGAACTGGGCGCGGTTGGCGGCAAGAGCGGCGCGCAGGCCGTCAAACACCTCGATCGGCAGGCCACCCGGATTGGAAGCGGTCTTCAGCATAATCGGCGGAACGGCAGAGACGAGAACGGCCTTGGCGACACGACCTGACGGCTGGCCGTGCTTGGCGACATAACGGGCAACCTCGCCGCCACCGGTCGAGTGGCCGATATGGACGACATTCTTAAGGTTCAGGTGCTCGACGACGGCAAAGGCGTCGGCGGCATAGTGATCCATGTCGTGGCCCTCGGAGACTTGTGCGGAGCGGCCATGGCCACGGCGGTCATGGGCGATGACGCGATAGCCCTTGGAGAGGAAATAGAGCATCTGGGCATCCCAGTCGTCGGACGACAGCGGCCAGCCGTGATGGAACATGATCGGCTGGGCATCCTTAGGGCCCCAGTCCTTGTAGAAAATTTCAACGCCGTCCTTGGTGGTTACGTAGCTCATGGTCTTGTTTCCTTCGGTGGGGTGCTTGGTGGATGCAGCATCGGCTGCGGTGGTGAACGGGGTAGAAAGCGCAAGGCTTGCAGCGGCTGCCGCGCCGGTGAGGAGCGCGCCGCGGCGGGTGAGGGGGAGGATCGTGTCGGTCATTGTGGGCTCCGGTGTCTCCGTCTCGGGATGGCGCGACGGTATGTGTCTCTGATGCCCAGATATTGTCGAAAAGCATCATAATCGACAATTGCATCAATTGTTTCGATTTAATTGCGATAATTGAAATTATGGAAGGGCGGTGTGCCGCCCTCCCGAAAGTGGAGCGATCAGGCGGCGTCCGGCCGGTTGATCGTCAGGAAGTGGCGCACCACCGGCTTTTCTTCGCCGGAATGATAGGCCAGAACCTTGCCCTGAAGATCTGCATCGGCATTGGAGACGCGCTTGTGCTGGCGCAGATGCTCGGCCCAGGATTCGACCATGAACCACTCGACGATCTTTTCCGGATCGGCGGAATCCTCGGTTACGCCCCAGCCATAAGCGCCGTCACGGCGACGTTCCTGCGACAACGTATCGAGTGCATGGAGGAAGGCTGTGCGGTGATGCTTTTCGACGTGATATTCGATGAGGATCAGCACCGGACCGCGGTCATGGGCGACAGGTTCGGCAACAAGCGGTTCCGGCCAATGGTTGGAGGGGACCAGATCGGCTTCGCCGGAAGGCAGTTTCAGGCGATGCATGATGAAGCCGGCAACCAGAAGACCTGCGGCGCCAATCAGAAGCGTACCGGAGACGCCGGCAGCTTCGCCAACTGCACCCCAGCCGATGCTGCCGGCTGTCATCGCTCCGTTGAAGACGGTGAGATAGACGGCAAGGCCGCGACCGCGCACCCAGTTGGGCAGAATTGCCTGAGCTGCGCCGTTAAGCGTGGTGAGTGCTGTGATCCAGGCGCCACCGAGGAACAGAAGGGTGACGATCGCAAGCCATTTCGGCGGTGCGAGCGAAAGGGCGGCCATGACCAGCGCGGTGACGATGGCGGCACCCAGCAGCAGGCCGTCCGCATCGAAACGCGCACGAAGCTTCGGCATGACCAGGGCACCGGCTATGGCGCCTGCACCGACTGCGCCGAGCAGGATGCCGTAGAAGCCTGCGTCACCGCCGAGTGACTGACGGGCGACGAGCGGAAGGAGCGCCCAGACTGCACTCGCAAAGGCAAAGAAGATCGCGGCGCGAACCAGCACGACATGCAGCGGACGGCTGGCGCGGGTATAGCGCAACCCAGCACGGAAGGCGCCGAGAAACCCTTCGGCCAGCGCGTCATCGGCATTCTTAGCGCGTGGCCACCAGACAAGGGCTGCGATGACGACGAGATAGCTTGCGACATCGGCGCCATAGGTAATGCCGGCGCCGAAGGCGGCGAGCAGCAGGCCGCCGGCGGCGGGTCCGATGGAACGGGCGATGTTGATGCCGAGCGAGTTGAGTGCCACGGCACTTTTGACATCCTGGCGAGGCACGAGTTCAGGCACGATCGCCTGCCATGTCGGGCCCATCAGTGCGGCACCAATGCCGCCGAGGAACGTCAGTCCGATCAGGGCGCTGACCGAAAGCATCCCCGTATGGGAGAGCACCATGAAGGTGACGCTGACTGCGGCCAGCAGGATCTGCACGGCGATGAGGAATTTCCGGCGATCGAGGATATCGGTCAACACACCCGCCGGAATGGCGAGCAGGAAGATCGGCAGCGTGCCGGCCGCCTGGACCAGTGCAACAGCGGTCGGGGAGGCCGACAGGTCGGTCATCAGCCAGGAACTGGCGACGTCACGCATGAAGGAGCCGGTATTGCCGAGCACGGTGGCCCCCCACAGGACGGCAAAGACGGGCTGGGCGAGCGGGGCGAAACTACCGCCCGACAATCTGGAAGTGGCTTTTTCGGCGGTCATTTGCCTGCTCCCTTGGTGAGATCGATGGCGGCGACAAGCACGAAAGCGCCAGCGAGGCCGAGATGTTCGAAGAAGGCGTTCTCCGCCATCATCCGTTCCATGCCTGGCGCAAGCTCCCAGAAGCGCAGCGCGACAAGCGTGGCGAGAAGCGTGAAGCCGGCCAGCGCCAAGGCACCGACGGAACGCAGGAAGCCGGTGATCACCATCGCTGAGGCGATCAGTTCGAAAGCGATGACTGTGGCCGCAAAGACAGGCGCGGGATGCAGGCAGAAATGGTTCATTTCGGCGATCGCACCGGGAAAGTCTGCGATCTTGGTGATCGGCCCCTGGATATAGGCAGCGCAGAGCGCCACGAGAGCGGTGGCACGAGTAGCGGGTGCCGTGACGATATCTGCAAGCAATGTGCCTGCCGTCCGTCTTGAAGACGCTTGGTCGGTCATGTCTGCTCCTTTCAATGTTGGCCGCCGGATGTGGCGGTGTAGGTCGCGGTTGATGGAGCGATATTGGTCGGAATGATTGTCGCCAACAATTGCATCAATAATTTCGAATTAATTGCATAAAGCGAAATTATATGAGCGTGAAATCAGATGTCGAAGGGCAACGCCTGGCGTTGCCCTCGGAAGCAGTGAATATCGATTGGTTCACACGGCCCAGCAGGAGCAGCCGAGCGCGCCGAAGAAACCCTTCAGATCCGATATCGGCAGTTTCGATGTCCAGGCGCCGGCATGGTCATGGCCGTGCACGCCGCAATCGCTGGCACATCCGCAGGATGCAATTGCGGTGCGGCGCAGGGAGTGACGTCCGGCGCCCTCCGGCTCGCCCCAGGCGGCGTAGCCGCCGAATTTGCGCACCGGCGACCAGTCAGGCATGGCCGGCGGAATATCGCTGTCGTCAAGGCTGGCAAAATCACCGGCGCCATAGACGATCTTGCCGCCGACCATGGTCAGTTCGGACGTGAGGAAGGTGATCTCATCCTCGGCGCATTTGAAGAAGTCCTTGTCCGGCACGACGAGATCGGCGAACTGGCCCTTTTCGATCCGGCCCTTCTTGCCTTCCTCATTGGAGAACCAGGTGACCTTCTCGGTCCACATGCGAAGTGCCGTCTCGCGGTCGAGGCAGTTGGCGCGCGGGTAAAGCTGCATGCCACCGACCGTCTTGCCGGTCACCATCCAGGCGAGCGAGACCCAGGGATTGTAAGAGGCAACGCGCGTGGCATCCGTACCGGCCGAGACGTTGACGCCCTTGTCGAGCATGCGACGGATCGGAGGCGTGGCCTCGGCCACGCCATGGCCATAGCGCTCGACGAAATATTCGCCCTGATAGGCCATGCGGTGCTGGGTGGCGATGCCGCCGCCAAGCGCTGCAATGCGGTCGATCGAGCGTTCCGAAATGGTCTCGGCATGGTCGAAGAACCAGTTCAGGCCCTCAAGCGGAATGTCTTTATTGACCTTTTCGAAGACGTCGAGCGAACGGGAGATCGTTTCGTCGTAGGTGGTGTGCATGCGCCAGGGCCAGCGGTTTTCCGCCAGAACCCTCACCACCTTTTCCAGTTCACCCTCCATCTCCGGTGCCATTTCCGGCCGTGGCTGGCGAAAGTCTTCAAAATCTGCGGCGGAGAAGACGAGCATTTCGCCGGCACCGTTATGGCGGAAGTAATCGTTGCCCTGCTTGTATTTGACCGACGACGTCCAGTTGAGGAAGTCCTCTTTCTCGGCCTTGGGCTTCTGGGTGAACAGATTGTAGGCGAGGCGCACGGTAAGCTGGTTCTCGTCCGAGAGCCTCTGGATGACCTCGTAGTCGTCCGGATAATTCTGGAAACCGCCACCGGCATCTATGACACCGGTAATGCCGAGACGATTGAGTTCGCGCATGAAATGGCGGGTGGAATTGACCTGATAGTCGAAGGGCAGCTTCGGGCCCTTGGCAAGCGTCGAATAGAGGATGCCGGCATTGGGCTTGGCGAGAAGCATGCCGGTCGGATTGCCATTGGCATCGCGGGTGATCTCGCCGCCCGGCGGGTTCGGCGTGTCGCGGGTGTAGCCGACGGCGCGCAGGGCGGCGCCGTTCAAAAGCGCACGGTCATAGAGATGCAACAGGAAGACCGGCGTGTCAGGGGCGACCGCATTGATTTCCTCGATCGTCGGCAGGCGCTTTTCGACGAACTGGTGCTCGGTAAAGCCGCCGACCACGCGCACCCATTGCGGCGCGGGCGTGATCGCCACCTGGCGCTTCAACATATCCATGGCATCGGCCAGCGAGCGAACGCCATCCCAGCGCAGCTCCATATTGTAGTTGAGGCCGCCGCGCACGACGTGGGTGTGGTTGTCGATCAGTCCGGGAAGAACGCGCTTGCCTTTGAGATCGACGATCTTCGTGTCGGGACCGGCAAGGGCCATGACTTCGGCATCGGTGCCGACTTCGAGAAAGGCTCCATCCTTGATGGCGACTGCGGTGGCATTAGGGTTGGTGCGGTCGAGCGTGGTGATCAGCCCGTGGTGAAGGATGATGTCGGCGGTCATGGTCTTGCTCCAGACGACGGAAAAGTTTTGGGTGATACTGGAAGATGGAGGCGGGGGCGGCTCAATGCTCCCGCTCCCTTTCATCAGCCGTCGGTCTTCGTCGACGACTGCTTGGCTGCGGCCAGATCGGTGGTGGTCGAGATGCCTTTCGGCATATGGCCGAACATGTGCGGCTTGATCTGGTTGATCCAGGAGATCGCAGCCGGCTCCTTGCTCCAGAAGGATTTTGCCAGCGGAATGATCTGCTCGCCGACCAGGATACCAAGCAGGCCGACAAGCGCGACGACGGGCGGTGCCGGCGAGCGGACATTGAGCAGGCTGTAGACGATGCCGACCAGAAGACCGGCGCCCAGGGACAGAAGATAGAGTTTCATTGCTTTAGTCCTCAAAGGGGGAGACGCCGCTCCGACGACGACATTCAGACGCTTGTCGAAGCGGGCCATGGATTTTCTGGAGGTTTACTTGGCCGGGTTCGGGCCGATGCGCTTGCCATGGGCAACGCGCTCGGCAGCGCCATGAACCATCGTATAGGCATAGTCGATACCCATGCCGTAGGCGCCGGAATGTTCCTTGGCGAGCGAGGTGACGGCGTCATAGGTTTCCTTGCGGGCCCAGTCGCGCTGCCATTCAAGCAGGACCTGCTGCCAGGTGACGGGAATGACGCCAGCCTGGATCATGCGGTCCATCGCGTATTTATGGGCGTCGGAAGAGGTGCCGCCAGAGGCATCGGCAACCATGTAGATCTCATAGTCGGGCCTGTCCTGCAGGGCAGACAGCGAGAAGGTCGTATTGCAGACTTCCGTCCACAGACCCGAGACCACGATCTTCCTCCGGCCTTCGGCCACGTTTTTGTCCAGGGCATCGCGGACATTCTGGTCGTCCCAGGAATTCATCGAAGTGCGTTCGAGAATGTCGTTTTCCGGGAAGACAGCAAGCAGTTCCGGGAAGGTGTGGCCGGAGAAGGAAAGTGTTTCAACGGTGGTGATCGTGGTCGGCACGCTGAAGATCTTCGCTCCCTTGGCGAGGCCGACGACGTTGTTCTTGAGCGTCTGGCGATCGATCGACTGGACGCCCATGGCCATCTGCGGCTGCTGGTCGATGAAGATAAGCTGGCTGTTCTTCGGGGTCAGGACTTCGAGCTTCGACATTTGGCGTTCCTTTTTCGGATGGGGTGCACCGCTGAGGCGGTGGGATTGATTGGGCATGGTTTGTCGGTCGTGCGCCGGGGGAGCGACGCGCGTCGGGAAGTGTTGCTTTCAGGTGGCCTGGGCCGGGTCTTCTGGGTTTAGCGGCCGTTCATTTCTGTTCGTCTTGGCTGCTGAAAGGAAATCTAGAACGATTTGGAATTCGCAAGAATTGCAATATTAATTTCGATTGAATTGCGAAATTTGAAATAATTGGCGTGCAGCAATGCCTTGTGTCACCGTTATGCCGTCGCCTTTCCCACCCGTTTCGGTGTGCGGAAAATCGCTTAATTGTCCCCGTGGGTCTTGTCTTAAAGTCCGATTGTTTGAAAGGAATGCAGGTGGGACTTGATAAATTACAAGATACCGCCGACCCTCAGCACACGGCAAATGGGATCAGTCCGGCGAAGCTTCGGATCTCCGGTCCTATGCGTATACTTAAGCTTGGCTGTCAGGCCATGCGGCGCCAATTACCGGGGGATACGCCGACGAAGCTGGTGAACACCCGGGTGAAATGGCTCTGGTCGGCAAATCCGCAGGCAATTGCCACTTCCGAAAGTGGCGTTCTCGAAGCCTTCAGCAATTCCTGCGCGCGAGCAACCCGTTCGCCGAGAAGCCACTTATAGGGTGTCATGCCTGTGGTTTCACGGAAGGCATGGATGAAGTATCCGCGTGACAGGTTGCAGGCGCGGGCGACGTCGAGAATCGATATCTCGCCGTCGAGATTTTCAGTGAGCAGGTTCTTGGCTAGCATTTCATGCTGCCTCGACAGCTTGCGCGGACGCAGAGACTGCGAGACTGAAGCGCCACCATAATTTTGGACGAGATGCGTGCCGATCGCCGTAGCCAGCTGATCGATGAATAGCTGGCTTGCTTCCTTGGGCTTTTCGAGTGCCGGGATCAACGCCCGCACCAGATTTGCAAGTACCGGGTCGGGCGATGCAGTCCTCGTTTCAAGCGTCGCTACGCCAGCCAGATCCGCTTCCTGTGCTATGCGGCGGAGCGATGCCGGTGAGATCTCAAGCAGCAGGAAATCGAATGGGCTGGTAATGTCCGCCTTGTAAGGCTCGGACAGGTCACGGATGTAAAGTGAATCCTTGGCGAACACGTGGGTTGTGGCGTGATGTTCATGAAAGATGCGGCGGCTGTGGCCCGGTTGCGTCGAGAGGCCGACGGCAAAGCCACGGTCGCTGGCCGGTGTGATTATCTGCTCGATTGCGTTCTCCCGGCTGCCCTTACGGAAGAAACTTATATCGGCGCCATGCAGGCTCTGGTCTTTGTACAGTTTGTCGAATGGGCATCCGAAACTGTCTGTGCTCGGATCCGCTGAAGATATCGTCTGAAGGATAGATTTACGGATCAAGGCGGGCTACTTTCTCTTTCAACCGTTCAAGGGCGGCATTCTACTCGAGGAGATGGCCATCGGATCTTTCGGCATATGTTTGCCCAATTCGATCATTTACGCCATGCCAAAAAGTTGGACTTGCCATTCAAGTTCAGAGAGACATGTGGAACAGCGTTGTTCACCGCGCGATGACGTAAGCCAGGCGAGGCAGAGATTGCAGCCTGAATATTTATGCGTAGCTCCCAAAATGCTGGAGGGACCCTATCTAGCTAACAAAGTGCGCAGTGCCGAAGGCCGAACCTCGGGGAACAAGTGAGACATATGTGAGTGACGGATTCGCCACCGGCGATAGAATGGCAGAATATTTCGGCACGGATAATGCCCGGTCTCTGGTCATCAGACCGCTTCGTCGTGCCGAACTTGCGATTACCCATCTCTGGGGCCACTACGACGAAGGGGATCGCCCCGTGTCTCTGCCGCCAGACGATGCATTTCTGGTCGTGCTTTATCTGATCGATGTCGAACATCAGGATATCTGGCCTGACCGGCCGCCTGCTGCGCTCAAGACATATCCGAAGGGGTCAATCTGTCTGATCAGCCTGCGGCAGGGGGCGGCAATTGCCATTCGCGGCAGGTTCGAGGCGCTCGTTTTCCATATTCCGGCGGCGCATCTGGCGGAACTGGCCGATGAGGCCGGCGAGCCGCGTGTCGATGATCTGATGGTTTGTCGAGGTGCGGAAGATCGCACCATCCGCAACATTGGGGCCGCATTGATGCCGCTCTTCGACATGGCGGACGACGTTCGGGACCGGCTTCTGATCCATGTCGCGCTCGCGTTCAACGCACACATCGCGCACAGATATGGTCGCACGCTGAACAGGCACTAGAAACGCCGTGATTTTCGAGATCCACGGCGTTCCTTTTCTGTTTGTGGCCTGCGACGGGTCGCCCCTCTTCAGGCTGCCAGCGGTTCGAGATTTGCTTCAATCCTGTCGCGGAATGGCTCGTAGCGGGTCGGCAGCTTCAACACCTCGCCGAGATGGGCGGTATCCTCGTCGCGATTGAAGCCAGGTTCATTGGTGGCGATCTCGAACAACACGCCGCCTGGGGTGCGGAAATAGATCGCCCAGAAATAGTCGCGGTCGATCACCGGCGTCACCTGATAGCCCGTATCCATCAGCGCCTTACGGACCTCCAACTGCTTTTCGCGGTTTTCGACGGCAAAGGCGATGTGGTGGACAGAGCCTGCACCCTGACGGGCAAAAGGCGTCTGCGGTAGCGCGGCAAGATCGATCGTGTCGGCACCATTGCCACCGGGGATGATGAAGCGAGTGACGTCACCTTCCTTCTCTGCCTTCTGGTAGCCCATGAAACCCAGCAATTCCTCGGTTGCGGCCGTATCATGCAGGTTCAGGCGGGCGCCGGAGAAGCCGCGGATGGCGGTATCTGCCGAAATGCCGTTGCCGGTCCAGGGGAGGCGCTCATCGTCGGCGCTCTCGATCAAGGCAAAGCCATCACCGTCAGGGCCGTTGAAGCGCAGACGCTTGGCACCGAAAACAGTATCTTCCTGCAGCCCGGCGGCATTCTGTGCGACAAGCCGTTCACGCCAGAAGGCAAGTGTGCCCTTGGGAACGGAGAACTGCGTCTCGCCCACTTCTCCGACGCCGGCCCGGCCGCGCATCATCTGCTCGAAGGGGAAATACGTCATCACGGTGCCCGCCGAGCCGTTTTCGTCGCCGTAGTACAGGTGGTAGACACTCGGGTCGTCGAAGTTGACCGTCTGCTTGACGCGGCGCAGGCCGAGCGTGTCGGTGAAGAACCGGTTGTTCTGGCGTGCATCCGATGCCATCGATGTGACGTGGTGCAGTCCTTTGATATCCTTGATCATCTCTTTGGCCTTTCTGTCGGCGTTTGTCCGTAGTTGATGGCGAAGATGTATGCCGCTTGATCATCTTACGGAATTGCAATATTAATTTTGATTGAATTGCTGTTTTTGAAATAATCGAGATGAACGACTATAAAGTCCTGAAAACCTTTCTTCTGGCCGCCGAGAAGCGCAACTTTGCCCAGGTGGCCCGCGAACTCGACATGACGCCGGCCGCAGTGACGCGTGCGATCGCAGCACTTGAGGCCGATCTCGGTGTCCAGCTTTTCGTCCGCACCACACGCCAGGTGTCGTTGACCACCGATGGTGCGGTGTTCGCGGCCCAGATCCAGCCGGCGATCGCTGCGCTGGAAGATGCCCGCAAAGATGTGATGAACGCCCACAAGGCGGATCAGGGGCGCTTGAGGATCAGTGCGCCCACATGGTTCGGCAAGGCAGTGCTGCCGCCGATCCTGTCGGGGTTCAAGGAACGCTATCCGAAGATGAGCTTCGAGATCTCGCTGTCGGACGGATTGGTCAACATCGTCGACGATGACTACGATCTGGCGATCCGCATTTCCTCACAGCCGTCCGATAAGTTCACTATCTGGCGCAAGATCCGCGTCGTCCCGCGCATTCTGGTCGCCGCCCCCGGCAGCCGCTATGTCGGCATGCAGCATCCGGGCGAGCTGTCGCCGGACGATTGCCTCGCCTATAGCGGCGAAAGCCGCCGCGAAACCTGGGTTCTGTCTGATGGCGGATCGAGCATGACGATCTCGGCCGGCCGCGCCTTCAGTGCCAACAATGGCGAAGTGCTGGCGGATATGGCAGCCGATGGTGCCGGTGTCGCCATGCTTCCAGGTTTCCATATCGCCGAGCATCTGCGGGCCGGTCGTCTCGTCCATGTGTTCAAGGGCTGGGCGCCACCGGATCTATGGCTGACACTCTATTACCCACCCTATCAGGCGCTGCCGCCACGCATCGCTTCGTTCTCGAAATTCTTCGAGGAACAGGTGGCATCGCAGATGGTCATGCTGGACTGACGGCTACAGCTCATCGAGGCTTTCATTGAAGGTCTCGATGCTGCGAAGCCGCTTGCGCCCCTCGGTTCCGGCCTGTTCCAGGCATCGGGTGATCAGCGCGTGGCAAAGCGCCATCACGGCCGTATGGTTGAACAGCGGACCGGGTGCCAGTGTCTGGCAATGGAAATGCCAGCTGGCCGACTTCTCGAAGGGCGCGCCTTCATCTGTTATGAAGATCAGCCTGGCACCGGATTTCTGAACTTGCTGCAGGATTGTGTCCGACTGGACGACGCGCCGCCTGAGAGCGAAGAAGACAACGAGGTCGTCCTTGCCGAGACTGACGAGATGTTCGCCCATCGTCTGGCCGGCGCCCGGAATGGCAACGATATTCTCGATCACCTGCGTCAATTGCCATTGCAGATAGGAGGCGAAGGATTGGCTGACCCGGTAGCCGATCACCCAGACCTTGCGGGCCTTCAGCATGGCAGAGGCCGCCGCTTCGATCTGGCTGTCGGAGATCGATAGGAAGGTCGCCTCGATATTGGCGACGCCCTGCGATACATGCGAATTGAGCGATTGGACGGCGGCGGCGTCTGCCGATGTTGTCAGGAATAGCCGCGAGCCCGTATGCTTTTCCTGCCGCGCATGACGGCGGGCCTCCTCATAGGTCTCGTAGCCGATCCGCTGGATGAAGCGTGTCACGGTGGCTTTCGAGACATGTGCGAGGGCGGCAAGCTCTTGCGCTGAGTAACTGGCAAGCTCGCCGGGAAAATCGCAGACAAACTCTCCTACCCGCCGCTCGGCTGGACGAAGCTCCGGCAGTGCCTGTCGGACACGAAAGAGAAAGGATTTTTCCTTGGGCAGGTTCGCCTCCCGGTCTGTCATTCGCGGCGAGTAGACCGCGATTTCCTGCTTATCCGGCCGTCTCCAACCCGACAACCCGCCTGGTCGCGATCTCTCTCATCAGCATCGATGCCGCCGATGCCAATGGCGCAATGATCGGCACGGTAAAAAGATCGCGCAGGCTCTCCGCTGCCTGGCCGAGCGGGCCGCCGCCGATGATGACGGCTTCCGCGCGATCTCTTTCGATCGACTCGCGGGTCGCGATGGCCAGTGCCTCGTGCAGGCGGGCCGGGTCTCCAGCGAGGCGCAGCGGATCCCCTGGGGTCAGTCGCGTACCGGTAAAGAGCGGCGAGAGGCCGAGGCTTTCCGCCTTGGCGGCGAAGCTTGAGACGAGATCGGGTGTCACGGTGGCGATGCCGAAACGCCTGCCGTCCCGCGAGGCCTCGAGCAGGCTTGCTTCGCAAAGGCCGACGACCGGAACGGCGACCGATGTTCGCAGTACCTCGATGCCCGGATCGCCGAAAGCGCCGATGACAATGCCTGAAATCTGGTTATCGGCCACAGCCTTGATGCCCATCTCGATAACGCCGTTAGCCGATGCCGATAGTGCATTCTCATCCAGGATCATCGGCACGCCGATGGTTGCAGTGAGGCCTGCGACCGAAAATTCAGGTGGCAGATATCGCCTGATGATGTCGACCATCATCGCTGTGGTGGCCTGAGAGGTATTGGGGTTTATGAGGGCAATCGTCTTCATGTCATAGGGCACTGGCTGGGAGTGCCGCTCCGGCACCCATTCGTTGCGCGCATCTCTGCACTTTTTTCTTTATATGCTGTCGGCATAATGGAGGCAGGCAACCTTTCTCGCCGCTTCAGCCGCAATAAGGCCCGGAACATCCTGCCGGCAGGCATCGAAGGCTTCCGGGCAGCGTGCGGCGAAAGCGCAGCCAGTCGGCATGTTGGCGAGATCCGGTGGCGAACCGGGAATGGTCACAAGCCGGTCGCGGCCGTGGGCGAGTTCGACACGGGCGCCGAGCAGGCCTTTTGTATAGGGGTGCTTCGGGTCGCGGATGATGTCGCCGACCTTCCCCTCCTCGACGATACGGCCGGCATACATGACGGCGATCCTGTCCGCGACTTCAGCGGCGACACCGATATCGTGGGTGACGAAGATGACCGAGAGCCCGTATTCCTTCTGCAATTCGCGGATTAGGAGGAGGATCTGGATCTGCACCGTCGCATCGAGCGCCGTCGTCGGTTCGTCGGCGAGCAGCACTTTCGGATTGCAGGCAAGTGCCATGGCGATCATCGAGCGCTGCAGCATCCCGCCCGACATTTCGTGTGGATAGTTCTTCAACCGCCGTTCGGGTGAGGGGATGCGCACCTTCTGGAACAGCGCGAGTGCGCGCTCGGATGCTACCTGCCGCGACACTTTCTCATGTCGCATGATGGTTTCTTCGATCTGCTGGCCGATCGTATAGACCGGATCGAGCGCAAGGCGCGGTTCCTGGAACACCATCGAGACGGTGGCGCCGCGCAATTCGCCGAGTTCGCGTGCCGACAATCCCATCACATCACGGCCGGCAACAGCCATGTCGCCGGTGATATCGGTGCCTTTTGGGTGGAGACGAAGCAGCGAGCGCATGGTGACACTCTTGCCTGAACCGGATTCGCCGAGAAGTGCCACGACTTCACCGGCCTTGACCGAAAGGCTGACGCCGTTGACGGCCTTTACCGGCTTGCGGCCGCGATGAAAGGTGACGGAGAGATCTCGGATGTCGATGACGGTTTGTTCGTCGCTCATCTCAGGCCTCCATGAGTTCGGGTGCAGGTTTGGGAGCATGACTGTGCCCGGAGCCGGGAACCGACATCAGACAGGCCGCCTGCTGTTCTCCCGAGACAAGGGCAAGTGGCGGGGCGATGGTGGAGCAGACGCTCTCTGCCATGCTGCAGCGGGTATGAAAACGGCAGCCGGATGGCGGATCGATCGGGTTCGGCGGATCACCGGAAAGTGGCGGCTCCTCGGTACGCTCGGCGGGATCCATCTTCGGCATGGAGGCGAGGAGGGCAGCGGAATAGGGGTGTTTCGTGTTGTCGTAGATTGCATCGCGCGTGCCGACCTCGGCCACCTTGCCGAGATACATGACCATCACCCGGTCGCACATGAATCGTACGACGTTGAGATCGTGAGAGATGAACAGGTAGGTCAGGCCGAAATCGCGCTTGAGATCCAGAAGCAGGTTGAGGACCTGTGCCTCCACCGATTTGTCGAGGGCGGAGACGGCTTCGTCGAGAATGACCAGCCGCGGTTCGAGCGCCAGCGCGCGGGCAATGTTGACGCGTTGACGCTGGCCGCCGGAAAGCTCATGCGGATAGCGGCCTGCGAAGCGAACAGGCTCCAGCCCGACCCGATGGAGCAGATCGTGAGCGCGTGCAATCGCCTTGGCCTGCGGTACGCCGTGGACGCGCGGGGCAAAGGCGATGGATTCCTCGATCGTCAGGCGCGGGTTGAGCGAGGCATAGCTATCCTGGAAGACCATCTGCACCTGCCGGCGGTATTGGGCGAGCGGCAGCGCGCCTCCCACTTTCTCGCCGTCGAACACGATGTCGCCCTGGTCGGGGATGATGAGCTGCATCAATAGTCGCGCCGTGGTGGATTTGCCGCAGCCGCTCTCTCCCACGACACCAAGTGTTTCGCCCTTCAATATGTCGAAATCGACGCCATCGACGGCGCGCACGACCTTCTTCGGCTGCAGAAAGCCCGAGCCTTTGACCGGGAAATGCTTGATCAGACCGCGCGCCGATATCAGTGGCTGGGCGGGGCCGCCGCGTTCACCAATCGGCAGGTCGGGAATGGTGGTTTCCGAGACTGTTCTCATGACTTCACATCCATTGCCTGACGCAGGCCGTCCGAGAAAAGATTGAAGCAGATCGAGGTGACGAAGATCATCACGCCGGGAAGGGCCGCGACTGTCGGATTGTTGTAGATCGCGGTGCGCAGCGTGTTCAGCATCAGGCCCCATTCGGCATCCGGCGGACGCACGCCAAGGCCGAGGAAGGAGAGACCGGAAGCGAGGATCATCGACACCGAGATGAGGCTGGTGGCGAAGACGAAGATTGGTCCGAGCACGTTGCCGAGCACATGCACGCGGATGATCGTCATCGCCGGCGCGCCCGATGCCCGCGCGGCATCGACATAGTCGAGGTTGCGGATCTGGGTCGTGACGCTTTCGGCGACACGGGCGATCTGCGGGATGAAGACGACGGTGAGCGAGACGAGCGCATTTGTCAGGCCGGAACCGAGAGCACCGGAAAGCGCGACGGCAAGCAGGACAGAGGGGAAGGCGTAGAAGACATCGACCGTGCGCATGATCAGCGTGTTGGCGATGCCGCCGGCATAACCGGCGACGATGCCGATGATCGAGCCGATGACGAAGGCGATCGGAACCGGGATCACGCCCATGATCAGCGAAAGGCGGGCGCCGTAGATGAGGCGAGAGAGCATGTCTCGCCCTAATTCATCCGTGCCGAGCGGGTAACCGGAGGTGCCGATCGGCTTCAGACGCCGGATGACGCTGCCCTTGGTGGGGTCGTAGGGGGCGATATAGGGCGCAAGGATCGCGATTGCGACGATGACGACCAGAATGGCCAGAGCCGTCAGCGCTATCGGATCACGACAGAGACGGCGGAGAACACCGCTCCAGAAACCGGGTGATTTCGGCACGGCGATCGGGGCTGGGGTGATTTCGGCAGTGATGGCGGCCATGCTCAGCTCCTCTGGATGCGCGGGTCGATGGCGCTTTGCAGCACGTCGACGACGAGGTTTACGACGACGAAGAACATCGCGAGCACGAGGATAGTGCCCTGCAGGATCGGCAGGTCACGGGTAAAGATCGCGCCGTTCAGCAGGAAACCGGTGCCGGGCCAGGAAAAGACTGTCTCGATCAGGATCGAGCCGCCGAGAAGATAGCCGAGCTGCAGCCCCATGACGGAGATAGCTGTCGGCGCGGCGTTGCGGATTACGTGGCGCATCACGTGCTTGGTCATCAGGCCCTTAGCGGACAGCGCCTGGACGAAATCCTGCGAGAGAATGTCGGCGACCAGTGAACGGATAGTGCGGGCGATGATCCCCATCGGGATGACCGACATGGTGACTGCCGGCAGGATGAGGTACTGGATATAGTCCCAGCTGAAGCTGCGGCCATCCGAGCCGCCGGGGCCACCGCCCATGGCCGGCAGCCAGCCGAGCGAGACGGAAAAGGCGATGACCAGCACCATGCCAAGCCAGTAATGCGGCACGCTGACGCCGAGCATGGCGACACCGGAGGCGATCCGGTCGATCCAGCCGCCGCGAAAGACGCCGGCGAGAAAGCCGAGAGCTGAGCCGAAGGTGAAACCGATCAGGGTAGCCGCGACGGCGAGGATGATCGAATTGACCGAGGCGTCGAGGATTTCCGACAGGACCGGTCGGCCGGTGGCGATCGATGTGCCGAGGTCGCCGTGAAGTGCATGCCAGGCCCAGAGCGCATATTGGATCGGCAGCGGCTGATCAAGGCCGTAGAATGAGCGCATCTGTGCCTGCATTTCGAGCGAGGCATCGGTCGGCAGGATCGCGGCGAGGGGGTCGCCGGGGGCGATATGGATGAGCATGAAGCAGACGATGCTGACCCCGATCGCGACGGGTATGACATGCAGCAGCCGTTTCAGGGCGTAGACGAGCATGAGCTTCTCCGGGAAACCTGAACGAGATGGACCGCGCCCGAAAGGGCGCGGTCCTGACGATGAAGATCAGGGATCGACGGTGATCGGCGAGAAATCCTGGAACCAGTTCTGCGCCTGCACGAAACCCTTGACCTTGGTGCTCATGGCACGCGGGTTGACGTCATGCGTGACCATCAGGAACAACGCTTCGTTGACGTATTTCTCGTGGATCTGCTGCAGGATCTTGTCCTGTTCGGCGGCATCGAACGTCGTGCGCACCTTGTCGAACAGGGCGTCCATCTCCTTGTCGCAATAATAACCCCAGTTCGTGCCGTTCGGCGGCGCGAGATTGCACTGCGACTGGCGGATGAGTGCGGTGAAGGGGTCCTGGATAAAGTAGCTGTAGTTGATCGCGGTCGCCCCCTTGGCGCTCGGATCCTTGGCACCTGCACGCCAGACGTTGATGACGGTATTCCAGTCCATGACTTCGAATTCGACGTCGATACCGATCTCGGCAAGCGTCTGCTGGATATATTCGTTCATCGCAAGCGGCAACATCTGGCCCGAACCAGAGGACGAGATGATGACCTTGGTGTGGATCGGCTTGTCGGGGCCGTAACCGGCTTCCGCCATCAGCTTCTTGGCTTCCTCGATATTGTATTCGAGCTTGAAGGTCGGATGGCCGAACCACTGGTGGCCGGGCGGCAGGTAGCCTTGGGCCGGGATGGACAGGCCCTGCATCAATTCGTTGATGCCGTCGCGGTCGACTGCGAGGTTTGCGGCCTTGCGGACGCGGATATCGTTCCACGGCGAGCCTTCAACGCGCGACAGATGCCAGGTCCAGTTATGCGGATAGGAATTGGTGACGATCTTGAAGCCCGCGTCCTTCAAAGAGTTGACGGAATCGGGCGCTGGAGCTTCGATCCAGTCGACCTGACCGGAACGGAGCGCGGCAACGCGCGTGTTCGGCTCCGGCAGCGGGATCAGCACCAGCTTGTCGAGCTTCGGAATACGGGCCTTGTCCCAATAGTCCTTGTTGGGGGTCAGTTCCGCACGCTCGCGAGGCGTGAAGCCGTTTTCCATCTTCCACGGGCCGGTGCCGGAAGGGTGCTGGGCAACCTTGTCCCAGCTCTTGCCCTGTGCTTCCCAGTTGGCCGGCGAAGACATCACGATCCAGCTGATCTGGTAGGGGAAGGTCGCATCCGGCGTCTTGGTGTCGATCTCGACCGTCAGCGGGTCGATCGCCTTGTAGCTGACGACACCCGGGATACGTGACTTGCCCTGGGCGGACTGGCGCTGGTCGAATTGCGGCGCATCCGGCTTCAGCAACTTGTCGAGGTTCCAGACCACGGCGTCGGCATTGAATTCACTGCCATCATGGAACTTCACGCCCGGCCGGAGCTTGAAAATCCACTTCGTGTGATCGGCAGGGTCGATCGACCATGATGTGGCAAGGCTCGGGATCAGGACGGAGGGCTTGTCGGCGCTGGAAAGGTCCCACTCGATCAACGAATTGTAGACGGTGTAGCCCATGAAGCGCTGACCTTCACCGCCCTGGTCCGTCTGGCCGGTGGTGAGCGGGATATCGGATGCGGTCATGCCGATGCGCAGAACGCCGGCGGCTTGGCTGATAACTGGCAGTGAGGCGCTCATGACGAGTGCTGCCGCGCCGGCCAAGGCAAGATTGCGCAGGCTGGATGCAAGAGGCATGCGGCGGAAACGGGTTCCTAAAATCATCTTCATTCAATCCCCTTTTTCTATAACGCACTGAGCGCCAGCCCAGTCGAAAAAGGAGAAGCAGATTTCATGCCAATTTCCATGAAATCCAAATTTCATAGAAATAACAATAGCGCGCGCGCCGCCATGCTGCTTTTTGCATCATTTGTGAAAAAGATCGGTGCTGTCTGGGAGGCGAGCTGCCGGGTTTCCCGCCACCTCCGTCACCAACTTGAAGGCTGACCTGTCATGGTGCGCATTGCCTGCGCACAAAATGGTCAGTGACCGTCACCCTTTGTCGGACTCGCAATAAATTGATTGCTGGCGGCAATGTGTGCTCGGGCTGTCTCGTTAATCGAAAAAGGCGCGAACTCAGCTGGATATGTCTACTTTTGGCAACTTTGAGCCGCTTGTTCACGTGGTTTACCCTTAAAACGCGAGAGATGTTCAATAATTGCAGGGGTGGTCCTTCGTTTGAGCAGGATCAATCCGGGCTGCAAGGCTTGAAAACGATCAAGTATTGCGCCAAACCCTGTGTTAGAGATCTCTGTGATCTCAACCTTGATTAAGGAGTCTCACTATGAAGTGGTCAGCACCTAAGTTTGTTGAAGTCACCTGCGGCATGGAAATCAATCGCTATGCTCCGCCGGATGGCGACGAACCTGTCCTGTTCTAAGACTGCAGAGCACGGGATTCATGGCTAATCTCAGGTTTCTCGTGCTCGGCACTTCCGCCGGCGGCGGTTTGCCTCAATGGAATTGCAACTGCGCAAATTGCGCTGCTGCCCGTGATCCAGCTTCCGGACTGCGTCCTCAGACGCAATCGTCTCTCGCCGTCAGCGTTGATGGTGAGAACTGGGCGATCTTCAATGCGTCTCCCGACATCCGCCAGCAGATCTTCGAGACGCCGGCACTTCACCCCAAGACCCTTCGCCACAGCCCGATCAACAGCATCGTCATCACCAATGCCGATGTCGATCATATCGGCGGCCTTCTGACGGTTCGTGAAAAGCAGCCTTTCGGTCTTTTTGCCACATCTGCGATCGAAAAGGTGCTGGATGCCAATTCGGTCTTCAAGGTGCTTGATCCCGATTACGTGAAGCGTCAGACAATTCGCCTTGATGAGGATTTCGCTCCGCTGGATGGCCTTCAGGCCCGGATATTCGCCGTTCCCGGCAAGGTTGCGCTATTTCTCGAGGAAGGCGAACCGGAACTCGGGCTCGAAGGCGAGCAGACGATCGGCGTGGAATTTCTGGCCGGAAGCCGAAGGGCTTACTATATACCCGGTTGCGCGACGCTTCCGGACTGGCTGGCGGAGCGTATTCGCGGCGCTGATCTCGTATTCTTCGACGGTACAGTCTTTACCGACGACGAAATGATCAGGGTCGGGACAGGCGTTAAGACCGGACAGCGCATGGGCCATATGGCGATTTCCGGGCCGGATGGCAGCCTTGCACAATTGTCCAAGCTGGATATTGGCCGGATGGTCTATGTCCATATCAACAACACCAACCCGATCTGGCGTTCCGGGCCGGAAAGGGCTGCCGTCGAATCGGCCGGATTTGCCGTGGGATTTGACGGTATGGAGATCGATCTTGCCTAACATTCAGACTGCCGCGCAGAATAGAACCGATTTCGAAGCTAGGTTGCGCGCCATCGGCGATGCCCGATATCACGATAAGCATCCTTTCCACGGCATGCTGCATGGTGGCCATTGCAACATCACGCAGGTACGGGCCTGGGTGATCAATCGCTTCTACTATCAGAGCCGTATTCCGGTGAAGGATGCAGCCTTCATGTCGCGGTGCGAGGATGCATCAATCCGCCGAGCCTGGCGCAAACGGATCGAAGACCATGATGGTGGTGTGGAAGAAGGTGGCGGCATCCGTCGCTGGCTGAAGCTTGCCGAAGCAGTCGGCCTTGATCCCGACTATGTCGCCTCCAACCGCGGCGTGCTGCCCGGTACCCGGTTTGCCTGCGATGCCTATGTGCGTTTCGTCCGTGACATGCCCATGATCGATGCGGTCGCCGCATCGCTGACCGAACTTTTCGCGCCCGCTATCCACAAGAACCGGATCGCCGGACTGCTCGAGCATTACGCGTTCGCCAACGAGCAGGCGCTTTCCTATTTCCGCAAGCGTCTCGATGAGGCGCCGGTCGATGTCGCCTTCGGCCTAAACTATGTACTCGATCATGCCGACACGAAGGAAAAGCAGGATACGGCGGCGGCCGCCCTGACGTTCAAGACGGATGTCCTGTGGGCGCAACTCGACGCGCTCCATCACGCCTATGTTTCGCCGGCCCTGCTGCCGCCGGGCGGCTGGGATGGCAAGGAAGGCGTGATCGGTGACCTCAACCAGCCCGCGCTCAAGCAGGAGATCAAGGGAGCTGCCGAATGACCGAGCCTGCCGCCGTTGTCGTGACAGGGCAGACAATCGCCAAGCTGGCGCGCGGCGTTCGGCTGCGGGAAGATCCGGTACGTGGGCAGAACGTGCTTCTGGCGCCGGAGCGGGCGCTGGCGCTTGACGAGATTGCGGTGATGATCGTCAACGCTCTCGATGGCGAGCGCAGCCTCGACGCTATTGCCCAGGATTTCGCGGAGAAATTCGAGGCGCCTAAAGAACAGGTGCTTGCCGACGTGATCGCCTTCGTCGACGAGTTTTCGAAGCGCAGGATGCTGGAGCTGAAATCGTGAACGAGCATGTGAGTGTCAGGCCGACGAGCGAATGGGACGGGGGGCGCATCCGCATCCCGGCGCCGATCGCCATGCTCGCCGAATTGACACACCGCTGCCCGCTTGCCTGTCCCTATTGCTCCAACCCGTTGGAGCTGGAAGGTGTCAAGTCCGAGCTTTCGACCGAAGAATGGATCGACGTTTTCAAACAGGCCGCCTCGCTTGGCGTGCTTCACCTTCATCTGTCCGGGGGCGAACCTGCTTCCCGTCGCGATCTTGTCGAATTGACCAGCGCCGCCGCCAAGGCCGGCCTTTACACCAACCTGATCACCTCGGGCATCGGCCTGACGGAAAAGCGGATTGGAGAGCTTTCGGACGCCGGGCTCGATCACCTGCAGCTTTCGATCCAGGGAGCAACGCCCGAGCTCGCTGACCGCGTCGGTGGCTACAAGGGCGGATATGACCGCAAGATTGCGGTTGCCGAATGGACCCATGCGGCTGGTATTCCGCTCACCGTCAATGCCGTCTGCCACAAGCAGAACATGGACCAGATGGGCGATATGCTGGACCTCGCCGTCAAGCTCGGCGCCCGGCGCATCGAAATCGCCACGGTGCAGTTCCACGGCTGGGCGGACAAGAATCGCAAGGCCCTGATGCCGACGAAGGAGCAGTTCCTGCGCACCAACGCTTTCGTGGCGGAAGCCCGCAAGCGCCTCGAAGGCATTATCGTCATCGATTATGTCGGCGCAGACCACCATGCTTCCTATCCCAAGGCGTGCATGGGTGGCTGGGCACGAACCGGCCTCAATATCACGCCGTCCGGCAAGGTTCTGCCCTGCCATGCAGCGGAAACGATCCCGTCCCTGCAATTCGACAATGTCCGCGACCGCAAGCTGGCGGAGATCTGGTACGAAGGCCAGGCCTTCAACGCCTATCGTGGTGATAGCTGGATGCCGGAACTCTGCCGCAGCTGCGACCGCAAGGCGATCGATTTTGGTGGTTGCCGCTGCCAGGCGATGGCGCTGGCCGGTGATGCCTCGGCGACCGACCCCGTCTGCATTCGCTCGCCGCTTCGCCAGCTTCTGACCGAGCAGGCAGAGGCAGACAGCCTTGCCGAGCCACCACCCTTCGTCTACCGCGGCCGCTGAAACAGCGCCCGCTGTCGGGTGCGGTGAAATATACAGAATCGGCGAATGGCGTAAGTCAGCGGACGGGTTTGAGATGATCGCCGCGTCTATGATATATCTCGTTGAGATCAAGCAGATGGTGACCTAGCACGCTCCGTAGCTTTCGGTCGACGACTATGACCAGCAGCGTGTTGTACCGGCCTGTGCCGATCAGGACCTGATCGTAACGCCCATGAGCATCCCGATAAACGTAATGGACGTCGGTGAGGTGGGGTAGCCGCATCGCATCGAGATCAAGCCCATCGACATAGGGCCAGATATCTGCTGCCGGCTCAGCGTCTTCCGTGACATCGCGCATCGGGCGAGCAAAACACGCTTCAAATTCTTCGGCGGATAACAGGTGGCCAATCTGCATCCGTCGAGCATAGCAGCATCGCTGGCTGATCGTAAGCCAGCGCTTTCCCGTGCGCGGGAATAAATCATCTGCCCGTCATCGTCCCGCAGATCTGATGGCTGCAAATCTGTCTCCGGCCGAAGCATGGTGCGTGGCCGGCGTAATCCGGCAATCCTTCCAAGCGTCAACTTGTCCCATCGCCGATCCCCAATCTGTGACTTGCTCACGATCCAAACTGATATATAAGTATACACGTCATCGCACGAACGAGAGCTTCTCGTTCTACCTGGACCGCTTTTAGGGGAGGCGTTTTTGGCGGGTGCGAGGGCTTGGGTTTTTGCCCGCCGATGCGGGCTGCGTGGGGAGACGCACCGACAATGTTTCAACAGGTTTATGATCCGGTCGCTCAGTCGCTCGGGCTGAGTTCCATCTTTGCGGCGTTGCCGCTTCTTACAATGTTCGTCATGCTCGGGGGCTTCAGGCTATCGCCACAGCTTTCAGGCTTTTGCTCGCTCGTCGTCGCCATGATCGTGGCGGTCGCGATCTACGGCATGCCCGTTTCGGTCACCGTAAATTCCGCGCTTTATGGCGCAGCCTTCAGTATTCTTCCGATCATCCTCATCATCATCAACGCCATCTGGATCCACAACATGATGGTGAAGTCGGGATATTTCGACGTCCTTAGGCGTAGTTTCGGCGTGATCAGCACGGACCTTCGCGTCCAGTCGATCATCATCGCCTTCTGCTTCGGCGGCCTGCTTGAGGCTCTCGCCGGCGCGGGAACGCCGATCGCCATTGCTGGTGTGATGATGGTCGCTATCGGCATGGATCCGTTGAAAGCGGCACTTTGCGCGCTTGTCGCCGATACCGCGCCGGTCGCCTTCGGTGCGCTGGGCGTACCGATTACCACACTCGCGGCCGTATCCGGCCTTCCTTATGACGAACTCGGTGCGATCATCGGCCGTCAGACGCCACTGCTGGCAATGTTCATACCGCTGGTTCTGGTCTGGATCGTCGATGGCGGCCGGGGCCTGCGCCAGGCATGGTTGCCTGCCATGGTGGCCGGTGTCGCCTATGCTCTGACCCAGTTCGTCAGCTCGTCCTGGATATCGGTTCCGCTGACCGATGTGCTCGGCGCGCTGGCTGGGGCGCTGGCGCTCGTCATCTTCCTCCAGTTCTGGAAGCCGAAGGAAACCGTCGAGTGCGCCATCGTCAATGAAAGCGAGACGGCTGCCATTCCATCCAGCCGCGGCAAGGTCGCTATCGCCTTCCTGCCCTATGTTGCGATCATCGTGATCTTCACGCTGTCGCAGCTCGGCCCGATTGCCCAGCTTCTGTCGGCTGGTGTCAGCAAATTCAACTGGCCGGGCCTCGCCATCGCCAGCCCGTCGGGTGCCCCGATCGGAACATCGCTGGTCCTGCCCTGGCTGCCCGGTACCGCAACGCTTCTCGGCGTGGCCGGCCTGTTCGCCATGCCCTTCCTGAAGGTTTCGCCTGGCTCAGCGATCGAAACTTACGGTGAGACGCTCAGGCAGTTGCGCTGGGCAATCCCGACGGTGCTCTGCGTGCTTGCCGTCGCATTCGTCATGAACTTTTCCGGACAGACGATCACCCTCGGGCGCTGGCTCGCCACGACTGGACATGCCTTTGCATTCCTGTCGCCGGCCATCGGCTGGATCGGGGTGGCGATTACCGGATCCGACAATTCAGCCAACGCGCTCTTCGGTGCTCTGCAAGTCGCTGCGGCTCATGAAACAGGCCTGTCTCCATCGCTCTTGGCTGCAGCCAACAGCTCTGGCGGCGTGCTTGGCAAGATGATCTCGCCACAAAGCCTCACGATCGGCGCTGCGGCGGTCGGGATCATCGGACGCGAAGGGGATATTTTCCGCAAGACACTTCCCTGGAGCCTCGTACTGACGCTCGTTCTTTGCGCGATCGTCTACCTTCAAACGACGCCAATCCTTGCATGGATGCTTCCATAAAGTTTGGACCTGGTTGAGAAATAGGAGAAATAGCTATGGTTTACCAAGCAACCAAGAAGTCGAAATATTGCTACACGATCGAGGAAATCCCGCTCGTCCCGCTGACGGAACAGTCCAGCACCCGGTTCGTTTCGGCCGGCCCCGCGCTGCTCAGCTTCATCACCAACCCTCCCGGATGCGTGTTCCCGGTCCACAGCCATGAGGCCGTGCAGATCCTTGTCATCCTGGAAGGCACGGAAGAGCATATGTGCGGTGATGAGACCTTCCTGATGGAAGCCGGCGATGTCTGCGTGCATCCCTCGAACGTCCCGCATGGCGGGCGCACGACGACGGGCTTCCGTGGTATCGATATCTTCGTTCCGCCGCGGGAAGACTACCTGCAGCTGATGCTCAAGCACGGCCTTCCAATCGAGGGGCCTAAGTGATATATTAAAATTCAATAAGCCTTCTTTAGTGACCCCTAGCACGTCGAAGGCTTGATCGGAGGAGCGGAATAGACTGGGCTTGATCACCTCGTTCTACATCCGCTCCTTTGAATTGTCGGGGGGCGTATCAGCCGATACGCAGTTTCATTTTCAGATGTGTATAGAAAAGTTTGGAGTGGCCATGACAACGGGTTCAAACTGGGATTTCAGGCTGCCGACCGAAATCCATTTCGGCTGGGAGCGGCTATCAACCTTATCCGCAGTCCTTACGAATTTGGGCGGGCGTCATGTCTTCGCGATGATTGGGCGCAGTTTCCTCAACAGGGTCGGTGAGACCGGATTGAAGGATCTGCTGGGGCCGGTCGAGTTGACCGTCTTCACCGACATCGAGGAAAATCCGTCTATCAATACGGTCGATACGGCAGCCGCGCGTTGCCGCGAAGCTGGTGCCGATGTCATCGTTGCGATCGGTGGCGGCAGCGTTCTAGATGCTGCAAAATGCGTGGCGCTCCTGCAGAAGAACGACGGCTCGATTCGCGACTACCTCTATCAGGTGCGAAAACCCGAACGTCGAGGCTTACCGCTGGTCGCCGTACCGACCACGGCTGGAACGGGCAGCGAGGTGACGCCGTTTGCGGTCATTACCGATCCGGAAAAGAATGCCAAGCCGGCGATCTCCTATCCGGAAACTTTCCCGGATCACGCAATCGTCGATCCTGCGCTGACGATCAGCATGCCGACGCCTGTCGCGGTCTCGACCGGCCTGGATGCGATGACGCAGGCTCTGGAAGGTTTCTGGTCCACCCGGGCGACCGAAATGACGCGCGCCATGGCATTCCGTGCGATCACGCTGATCTATCGCAATCTCGAAGCGGCCTGCCTGGGAAAGGACCGTGATGCGATCGAGAAAGTGACGCTCGGCAGTGTCATCGGGGGAACGCAGATGGCGATGATCGGCAACACCGCGTTGCATCCGCTGTCTTATCCGTTGACGCTCGATTACAATCTCCGCCACGGCCTGGCCTGCGCGATCTATGTTCCGGCCTTCCTGCGCTACAATCAGCCCGCCATCGACGCGCGATTCAGCGACCTGTTGACTGTTTTGGGCCTGCGGACGATCGAAGAGTTCGCGGCAGGGTTCGAGGCGCTGATGCAAAGACTTGATGCACCGACGCGGTTGTCGGCACTTGGCGTAGAGCGGGCGGCTATCCCGCAAATCGTGAAGAACGGCGTCGGGCGTTCGACGGCGTTCAATCCTCGGCCATTGACGGAGGAGACGATGATCGAAATTCTAGAAACGATGCTGTAATGGATGACTTTCAGGCCGGAGCGATGCTTCGGCCTGCCCGCCCGCAGCTTCAACGCCGTAGCGAAGGATGCGCATCAAGTCGTATGCAAGCGCTACGCATCATATGATTTCAGGCATATGGCACAGCACGTGCCCGGCTTCTCTCGACGTCGTAAAGAACCACATTACCCCGCGTCAAGAGAGGCAGCGTCGGACAGTGTCCAATTGTGCCTTTTGACAACCCGGCCACTACCGGTTCATGTATCGGCAATACGTAGACGGGATTCGTATCAGCAAGTTCAACCTTCGGTTTTTCCGTTGGTTCCGCATTCGCGAGAAGGTGACCATGGAGGACGCAACGCCCCCGCAAGATCAGAGGAAGACGCTGGCGAGCATCCGTGATGAGCTCGACCTTCGGACCGCGAGCACGTCTGCGCTGATCTATCAGGTGCTTTGGAACGATATCGTTTCGCTCCGACGCTATCCCGGAGATCCGATCATGGAAAAGGAGATAGCGAGCCAGTTCGGCGTCAGCCGGACGCCGGTGCGCGAGGCGATCCTGAGGCTGGCGAACGAAAAACTGGTGGAGATATTGCCGCAATCGGGCACGTTTGTTGCACGTATCGCGCTCGATACGCTGCCCGAGGCGATCATCATCCGTAAGGCGCTCGAGGAGGTAACCGTGCGCGCAGCGTGCGAAAAGGCAACGCGTGCGCAGATCGCGACACTGAGAGCCAATCTCGAGTTACAGAAGGTCGAGGCGGCAGAGGCCAATTATGAAGGCTTCCGCAAGACCGACGACACGTTCCATACGTTGATTGCCGAGGCGGCCGGCTATCCCGGCATCTGGGAGATCATCAAGTCCGTCAAGATCAAGGTTGATCGCTACTGTCATCTCAGCCTGCCGAAGCCAGGCAGGATCTCGCGGCTGATCAAGGAACATACCGCCATCTACAACGCCATCCGGGACCACGAGCCGGATCGTGCGACCGAGGCCATGCATGTGCATCTCGACGCCATCATGAGCGGCGTCGAGATGCCCGAAAACCTGGCAGTCCTGACCGTGAGCCGATAAGTTTCGAGCGGAGCTTGAAGTCAGGGAATGTGCCTTAGCCATTCCTCCGTCGCGAATTTTTCCGTCGCTAGCTTTTCGGCTTCCGCATACTCTTCGGCTGAAATGGTTCCGGGGGTGCCGCCGTTGAGGGAAACAAAAGTTTCCTTCAGGCGACGGATGATCTCTTCACGCGGCAGGCCGGTCTGGCTGCGCAGGGGGTCGACGCGCTTGACGGCGCTAGTGGTGCCTTTATCGCTCAGCTTTTCGCGGCCGATGCGCAGAACCTTGACCATCTTTTCCGCATCCATGTTGTAGGCCATGGTTACATGATGCAGCACTGCACCAGACGAAAAGCGCTTTTGTGCCGCGCCGCCGATCTTGCCCTTGGAACTGGAGATGTCGTTAAGCGGCTTGTAAAAGGCGTCGATGCCAAGCGACTGCAGTCCTTTGAGCACCCAGTCGTCCAAGAAGGCGTAGGAATCGGCGAAGCTCATGTCACGGACGAGTTCCGCTGGTGCGTAAAGTGAATAGGTGACCGTCGTGCCCGGCTCGACGAACATGGCGCCACCGCCCGTCACGCGACGGACCGTCTCGACGCCAAACTTGGCTGCGGCTTCCATATCCACTTCATTTCTCAGCGACTGGAAGCCGCCGATAATGATCGCAGGACGCTCCCATTCCCAGAAGCGCAGGCAGGGGCCGCGCCGTCCCGCGCCGACTTCCTTTGCCAGAACCTCATCCATTGCCAGATGCATGGTCGGGGTAAGCGCCGGTGTTTCGATGATCTGCCATTCGTAGTCGCGCCAGGTTCCGGTCACGCCGAGTGCCCGGCGGATGGCGATCGCCACCGCTTCCGGGCTAAAGCCGATCATCTCGGCGCCGGGACGCAGTCCGGTGCGGACGGCCGCGATGATATCCTCGACCGTGGAGGAGGCGGCGATGCCCTGAAGCGAGGCACGGATGTCGTCCAGCGCCTCCGCCGGTTCGAGGAAGAAATCGCCGGAGACCTGAACATCGACAAGAACGCCGTCCCGGACCTCCAGATCGACGACGACGAGCTTTCCGCCCTGGACCTTGTATTCACCATGCATGGCTTACTTCCCGTTCAATACCCGTTACCCGTTACCCGTTGTCTTGTCTGTCGCGCTCAGGGGAAGGAGACGAGGTCTCCATAAAGAGAGCGAAGCTTGGCCTTTACAGCGTCCGAGTTGCGGTAAATGTCAATGAATTTGCGCAGTCGCGGATCGTCGCGCATGTCCGGGCGGGTAACGAACTGGAAGGCGTAGATCGGATCGTTCTCGAATATCAGCCCCGAGGCGGGATCGAGGCCCGCAAGTTTAGCGAACGTCGGATAGGTAGCGGCGGCGTCCACATCGTCGAGGGCTCGGGCAATCTGCGGACCATCCAGTTGCACGATACGAAGGGGCTTGTACCATTTTACCACGTCCTCCAGTGTTGCGCGGTGGCCGACACCGGGTTTTAGGTCCAGCAACTTGGCCTGCTGCAACAAGAGCAACGAGCGGGCCGTGTTGACGGCATCTCCGGAGAAGGCGATCTGCGCGTTGTCCGGAAGTTTCTCCAGGCTCTTGTATCTCTTCGAGTAGAGCCCGAATGGCGTGCTGAAGGCTGGCGCGATGGCCACAAGGTTGCGGCCGCCATTCTCGTTGGTGAATTCAAGATAGGGGATGTGCTGGAAGAGGTTCGCATCGACCTCACGGTCGGCGACTGCCATGTTCGGCATGTTCCAGTCGTTGAATTCAATCAGTTCGACTTTGAGGCCCGCTTTTTCCGCTTCCGCAGCTGCGATCTCGGCTGCTTCATTGGAAATGCTGGTGGCAAGGGCGATCCGCAGTGGAGGTGCATCCTGGGCCGATGCTCCAGCTATGGCCAGCAAGGTGACGAGGAAAGTTATGATCTGCAGGGTGGGTCGAAAGTAAGCCATGGTCGAGCCTTGAAGTCATCGCGCGAGGATGACGGGTGTGTGATCGCAAGAGGCTTAGGTCAATCGACACCGTCGCGCTGGTGCCGTGTGAAGCTTGTATGTTGCCGCCGGAGCCATTCTACGGGTAAGATATAAAGTCAACTGTAATGCTCATGTTTTTAAACTCGTCACCACGGTCGCTCCGATCATGCAAAGATGGTTGTTGTCGTGGTGATGATTCCATGTGCCGTGAAGCCCTCGGTAGTGACGGCCGCATTTATCTCTGGATTTCGATCAAAAAAATGATCAAATACAACTTCTAGAAATTTCCCTTTGAATGGAATTTGGTGAGGTGGCGGCATCGACGTCTCGCGTATCAAGCATCGACCAGCGAACTTTTGCCCGTAGTCACTGGGTCAAGAAATATGGATAAGTATCTGTAAATTAATATGTAAATAAAATTCCAGCTTTTGAGACGTTCTGATTTGGCACGGGCGCTGCCAGTATGAGGATGTCCAGCGGATGCGGGTTTCGCGCTCGAGCGCGAGAGATTTCATACCACCTGCGCGCAACCGACGGGCTATTCACAATCCACGAGCGCGTTTATATACGTATCTGTATGTATGTATAATTTCATTCTTCTGCTTGGGGCTATTCGATGCAAAACACGCCGCTGCGCGCGCTCTTCCTTTTGTCCGGTCTCGCACTTCTGGCCGGGTGTCAGAAGGAGGACCAGGGACAGGCCAAGCAGGCTCCGCCGCCGATGCCGGTCGGCGTTTTGACGGTCGCTGCCGAAGCGCTGCCGATCGTCAACGATCTGCCGGGGCGTATCGCGCCGACGCGGCTCGCCGAAGTCCGTCCGCGTGTTTCCGGCATTGTCGTGGAGCGGGTGTTCGAGCAGGGGTCGCAGGTCAAGGAAGGCGATGTGCTCTATCGTATCGATCCTGCGCCGTTCCAGGTTCAGGTGGATAGTGCCGAGGCAACGGTAGCCCGCGCCAAGGCAGCCCAGCTTCAGGCGCGCCAGACTGCCGATCGCCAGATCCAGCTTCGCAAGTCGAACGTCGCCTCGCAGCAGGAATATGATACGGCCGTCGCCCAGCTTGCCCAGGCTGATGCCGAGGTTGCGGTCGCGAATGCCGGTCTTGCCGACGCCAGGCTCAATCTCCAGTATTCGCATGTGACGGCGCCGATCAGCGGCCGCATCGGCCGTGCCCTCATCACCGAAGGTGCGTTGGTCAGCGCCAACAGCACGGAAAACCTTGCAACCATCCAGCAGCTCGATCCGATCTATGCCGACTTCACCCAGCCGGCGGCGGACCTCATCCGTCTTCGCAAGGCGCTGCAGGATGGCAAGCTGATGACCGGCGACAACGAGGCGGAAGTCAAGCTCATGCTGGATGACGGCACGCCTTACGACCTGCCGGGCAAGCTCTTGTTCTCCGAAGCCGCCGTCGACGAGACCACCGGCCAGGTGACGCTGCGCGGCGAATTTCCCAATCCGCATGGCGACCTTCTCCCGGGAATGTATGTTCGCGTCCAGATCCAGCAGGGCGTAGAGAAGAGCGCCTTTGCCGTGCCGCAGCAGGCCGTCCAGCGCGATGCCGGCGGCCAGGCCAACGTCCTGATCGCCAATCAGGACAACAAGGTGGAACTGCGCCGGGTCACCGTCGGTCGTGCCATCGGTGATCGTTGGGTCATCACGCAGGGCCTTGCCGCGGGCGATCGGGTCATCGCCGACGGATTCCAGAAGACGGCACCGGGCGCCAGCGTCCAGCCGCAGCCCTGGAGCCCGGACAAGCCGGCCGCGAATGGTGCAGCCGCTGCGCCGGCCAAGCAGTAAGGATCGGCTCTCATGGCAAGTTTCTTCATCAGCAGGCCGATCTTTGCCTGGGTCGTGGCAATCTTCATCATGCTGGCGGGCCTGATCACCATTCCGCTATTGCCGATCGCGCAATATCCGAATGTCGCGCCTCCGCAGATCACCATTTCCACCAACTATCCCGGCGCATCCCCCGAAAACATCTATCAGAGTGTGACACGCCTGATCGAGGACGAGCTCAATGGTGTGCCCGGTCTCATCTATTTCGAATCCACTTCGGAATCATCCGGCCGCATCTCGATCAATGTCACCTTCGCTCCCGGCAGCAATATCGGCGAGGCACAGGTTGAAGTTCAGAACCGCATTGCACGTGCAGAACCACGCCTTCCGAGCGCGGTGACCGCCCAGGGTATCCGTGTCGAGAGGGCAGGGACATCGTTCCTGATGGTCGTGTCGTTGAAGTCGGAAGACGGGCATACGGACGCGATTGGCCTCGGCGATTACCTGCAGCGCAACGTCATCGGCGAAATTCGCCGTGTGCCGGGTGTCGGCAGCGCCCAGCTGTTTTCCACCCAGCGCTCGATGCGAATCTGGATGGATCCCGACAAGATGGTCGGCCTCAGCCTGACATCGGCAGACGTGGTCAACGCCATTGAGGCGCAGAATGCGCAGGTAGCGGCGGGTCGCATCGGCGCGACGCCAAACCCGATCGGCCAGCAGATCTCGGCGACGATCAACGTTCAGGGGCAGCTGACATCGCCGGAGGCATTCGGTGCGATCGTGCTGAGGGCAAACCCTGACGGTTCTTCGGTGCGGCTGCGCGATGTCGCCCGCATCGAAATCGGCGGGGAAAGCTACAACTTTTCCAGCCGGCTGAATGGCCAGCCGAGTGCGGCCATCGGCGTGCAGCTGGCTCCGACCGGCAACGCATTGGCGACGTCGGAAGGCGTCCGTCAGGTGATGACGGAGCTGGCACAATATTTCCCGCCCGGCGTGACCTATGAAATTCCCTATGACACCAGCCCGTTCGTCAAGGTGTCGATTGAGAAGGTCATCCATACGCTCATCGAAGCGATGATCCTCGTCTTCGTGGTGATGTTCGTCTTCCTGCAGAATATCCGCTACACGATCATTCCGACACTGGTTGTGCCTGTCGCGCTGCTCGGGACCTGCTCCGTCATGTATGCGTCGGGCTTCTCGATCAACGTGTTGACGATGTTTGCCATGGTGCTTGCGATCGGTATTCTCGTCGATGACGCGATCGTCGTTGTTGAAAACGTCGAACGCATCATGGCGGAAGAAAAGCTGCCGCCGAAGGAAGCTACCCGCAAGGCGATGGGCCAGATTTCCGGCGCTATCATAGGCATCACGCTGGTGTTGAGCGCGGTGTTCATTCCGATGGCCTTCTTCCCCGGCGCGGTCGGCATCATCTACCAGCAGTTCTCGCTGACCATGGTCGTGTCGATCCTGTTTTCGGGCTTCCTGGCGCTGTCTCTGACTCCGGCCCTTTGCGGATCGTTCCTGAAGCCGGTAACGCAGAGCCATCATGAAAAGCGCGGCTTCTTCGGCCTGTTCAACCGTGGCTTCGACAAGGCCTCACACGGCTATTCCGGGACGGTCGGAGCGATCATCAAGCGCTCCGGGCGCTTCATGATCATCTATGTTGCCCTGCTGGTGGGGCTCGGCTGGGCCTATACGCGCCTGCCGACATCCTTCCTGCCGAACGAGGACCAGGGTTTTCTGATCGTCGACATGCAGGCGCCGGCCGAGGCCAGCACCGACCGCACCATCGATGTGATATCGAGCGTCGAGAAGATCGCGCTGGGCGAGAAGGCTGCAGACCGCATCATCGCCATCAACGGCTATTCCTTCTCCGGTACCGGCCAGAATGCCGGCCTTGCCTTCATCACCCTGAAGGACTGGAGCGAGCGTGGACCGGAAGATTCCGCGGCCTCGATAGCCCAGCGCATCAATGCCAAGATCTTCGCCATCCGTGATGCAATCGCCTTCTCACTGTCGCCGCCGCCCATTCAGGGCCTCGGCAATTCGAGCGGCTTCACTTTCCGCCTTCAGGACCGTGCCGGCAACGGCCAGGCGGCGCTGTCTGCTGCCCGCGATCAGTTGATGGCGGAGGCGCGCAAGAGCCCCGTTCTTGCCGGGATGCGTATCGAAGGCATGCCGGATGCGGCGCAGGTCAACCTGATCATCGACCGCGAAAAGGCGAACACATTCGGTGTCACCTTTGCCGACATCAACCAGACGATCACCGCCAATCTCGGTTCAAGCTACGTTAACGACTTCCCCAATAACGGCCGCATGCAGCGCGTGACGGTCCAGGCGGATGGCAAGCAGCGTATGCAGACCGCTGATCTTCTGAACCTCAACGTGCGCAATGCGAGCGGGGGCATGGTGCCGATGTCGTCCTTCGCCTCCATCGAATGGATGCGTGGCCCGTCGCAGATCGTCGGCTACAATGGCTATCCGTCGATCCGCATCGCCGGACAGGCGGGGCCTGGCTATTCGACGGGTGACGCGATTGCGGAAATGGAACGGCTTGCCAAGCAATTGCCGAGCGGCTTCAGCTACGAATGGACCGGCCAGTCGCTGCAGGAAATCCAGTCGGGTTCGCAGGCCCCGGCGCTGATCGCACTTTCGATCCTGTTCGTCTTCCTGCTGCTGGCAGCCCTTTATGAAAGCTGGTCGATCCCGCTTTCGGTCATGCTGGTGGTTCCGCTCGGCGTGATCGGGTCGGTTACTGCGGTCACCTTGCGTGGCATGCCGAACGACGTCTACTTCCTCGTCGGGCTGATCACCATTATCGGCCTGTCGGCGAAGAACGCCATCCTGATCATCGAGTTCGCCAAGGACCTGCGGGCGGAGGGGCGCACGACCTTCGAGGCGACGGTCGAGGCCGCGCATCTACGCTTCCGGCCAATCCTGATGACGTCACTGGCATTCACGCTGGGTGTCGTGCCGATGGCTATTGCCACGGGCGCGAGTGCCGCAAGCCAGAATGCGATCGGCACAGGCGTGCTTGGCGGTATGATTTCCGCAACCATTCTGGCGATCTTCTTCGTCCCGGCTTTCTTCATGTTCATCATGAGGTTGTTCGGCGGCGCGCGGAAAGAGCCGCTGACCCGCGACAGAGGCGAAGTAAAGGGCGAGATGCCGAAACATTGAACGATGTTGAACCCGAAAGCATTCAAGCTTTCGGGTTCGGTCATTATTCCGCCTGGGGTTGGGGGCACCGCAGGCTGGATAAGAAGGAGGAGGCATGAGACGTACCAAGGCCGAAGCGGCGGAAACGCGGTGTTCCATTCTGTCCGCGGCAGAGCAGCTGTTTTTCGAAAAGGGCGTGGCCAACAGTCCGCTCGATGAGATCGCCAATGTCGCAGGTGTTACCCGTGGCGCGATTTACTGGCATTTTGAAAGCAAGAGCGAGTTATTCCTCGAACTCTACAACGCAGCCCAATTGCCCCGGGTCAATATGGCGGACATCGATGATCCGCTCGATGTGGGCGAAGATCCTTTCGCCAGGGTGGAGAAGATGGCGTGCGACTGGCTGGACATGCTCGTCACTGACGATCACCGCCAACGCCTCATCTCAATCCTGCTCAGAACCAATTTTACCGAGGAATTCGAACCCGTACGACAAGCGCTTGAGGCGCTCGATCGCGAGCATACGCTTCATCTTGAAGCTTCTCTGGCGCGCGTTGCGCGGCTGGGGGCTCTTGCGGATGGCTGGACGCCTCAATCTGCCAGCAAGGCATTCAAATGGATGATGAAAGGTATCTGCTGGGACTGGCTGCTTTTCGGCCAGAAATTCGACCTGGTCGCCGAAGGGAGCGACAAGGTCAGGCGAATGCTCTCGAGCTTCCGCGACGGGCAAGCTTGAATGTAACGCAATGGCAATCAAGTCGAATGATTGCGCGTGTCATCGGTTTTCCGCCGAGCGGCTGTGCCACTGCGGGCCGCTGCCCCTCCCGCTCAAGAGCCATGTTACGCTCACCTGAAGCAGTCCTGCCATCATGTCAATGCGGCTTGCACGCGGCTCGTCCCTGTCGTTTTCCCAGGCCGACCATGTGTCCGGTTGGACGCCGAGGACCTTTGCCGCTTCATCTATGGTAATGTCGCGGGCATCACGCGCAAGCGATATGCGGCCGCCCAACGTATCGTCCACCCCGTAGAACGGCTCGAACTTTCTATTGCTCATCAAGGTTATCCCCTTAGCCAATGATGCCGCCGCCTTCACGGGCGGCGGCACATTAACCTCTTAGCCTTCGTCACCGACCCAGGCTTTGATCTGGTCCGGATGATCCTTGATGTATTTGTCGATCGCCTTGTCATAAGATGTCTGCTGGGCGTCGAACATCGCGGCTTCCAGGTCAGACAGCGGCAGCTTCATGCGCGACAGGAAGGCGGCGACCTTCGGGTTGTCGGTCTTGAAGTCCTTGCGGGCCAGGATGTCGACATGTTCGGCTTCACCGAGCGACTTCTTCGGGTCGGCGATGTAGCGTAGCTTGTACTTGCCGAACATCCAGTGCGGGCTCCACGAGGTGGCGACGAACCATTTCTTCCCGCGCTCGGCCCGATCTACCGTCGTCAACATGCCGGCCTCGCTGGAGATCTGCAGCTTGTAAACATCAAGGCCGTAGTCCTTCAGAGCCTGCTGCGACAAACGCGTCAGGCCGGCGCCAGGATCGATGCCCTGCACGGTGCCAGATAGCTTCTTTTGAACCTCGGGCTTCTTCAAGTCCTCGATCGAGGCAATCTCGCTTTCGGGAATATAGTCGGGAACGATCCAGCCGAGCTTGGCGCCATCGTAGATGGTTCCGAGTGTCTCGACCTTGTCCTTCACCTTGGCGAAATAGTCGGCATGGGTGGCCGGCAGCCAGGCCATCATCATTGCGTCGAGATCACCACGGCTGACGCCCTGATAAAGCGGGGCTACATCGGTCTGCACCAGTTCTACCTTGGTGTCGAGCTTGTCTGTGATCAGTTTTGCCGCAAGTTTGGTGACGAATTCGGCGTCCGACCATGCGGCCCAGCCGATCTTCACCGGCTTGGCATCCGCAGCCATGGTTGGCAAGGCGGAGCCGGCGAAGAGGGCCGTGGCCAAGCCCAGAGTGGCGGTCAGTGTGGCGCGGCGGGTCAGGCCGGTGGTCGAGAAAGTCTTCAGCATTCCTGCTCCTTTTGGGAGGTTGGGGATCGACGGGTTCAGCGCCCGCCATGGGTGGCGTAAGGGCTGGCTCAGGCGGTTGCCGTTGCTAGTTCCTCGCGCTCATTCTTCCTGAAAAGTACCGACCAGAAGGCGGCGCGGGGCTTTCCGAGGCTTTGGGTCAGTCGATCGAGAATGACCGCCAGGATGACGACGGCGAGGCCGCCTTCGAAACCGGTGCCGACATCGAGACGTTGGATACCGGTTAGAACCGTGTTGCCGATGCCGCCGGCACCGATCATCGAGGCAATTACGACCATCGAAAGGGACAGCATGATCGTCTGATTGATGCCGGCCATGATGGAGGGCATGGCGTTGGGTAGCTGCACCTTGAAGAGCAGTTGGGCCGACGTGCAGCCAAACGCGTTGCCTGCCTCGATGAATTCCGCATGCACCTGGCGGATGCCGAGATTGGTGAGACGAACGACCGGCGGCATGGCAAAGATGACGGTCGCGATCGCACCCGGAACAGCGCCAAGCCCGAAGAACATGGCGGCTGGTATGAGGTAGACGAAGGCCGGCATGGTCTGCATCAGGTCAAGGATCGGCCGTACGATGGCGGCAATCGAATCCCGCCGCGCCATGGCGATGCCGAGCGGCAGGCCGATGACCATCGCCATGAGCGTCGAGGCGATCACCAGCGACAGGGTCTGCATCATGTCACCCCACAGGCCCATATGGTTGACGAGCCAGAGGGATGCGGCCGTCAGCACGCCGAATCCGAGCCCTACGCGCCAAAGCGAAAGAGCAACGAAGATGGCAATACCCAATGGCATCGGGACCGCTGCCAGCGCATCCTGAATGGAGCCGGTAACGAAGCCGATAACGGCGGCGATGACGTCGAGTGCGGGCGAAAAATTGTCAAGAACGTAGTTGACGGCGGCGTCGATGCCGTCACCGATATCGAAATTCATGATCTGTCTCCGGTGGTTGGCCGGTTATTTGGAGAGGCTCAGGATACTGCGTCGGGATCAGCTGGCGCGGTCGAGCGTTTCGAGAAGCGTCGATTTGCTGATGGAGCCGAGATAGCGTTTGCTCTCGTCGATGACGGGAACCGGCCATGGGCTGGCGGCCACCTTGCCAAGCACATTCGACAGAGGCTCATCGGCCGGGATCGGCTCGATGTCCGGCAGGAAGGCGCCGCGATAGGGATCGGCAGCCTTGCTGCGGATCTTGTCGACGAGGGAGGTCTGGCTGACCACGCCATGATAGGTCTTGTCGCGGCCGAGAATGATCGCGTATTCGCGGTCAAAGTTCTTCATCCGCTCCAGCGCCGCCGCCGCGGTCGTGCCCTGTCGCTCGATGATGGTGATCTGCGTCTTGCGCGCGACATCTCCGGCCTTAAAGACCTGGCTGACGTCGACATTGCGGAAGAAGGAGCGGACGTAGTCATTGGCGGGGCTCATGACGATCTCGTCCGGGGTGCCGACCTGAATGACATTGCCGTTTTGCATGATGCAGATCCGGTCGCCGATCCGCATGGCCTCATCGAGGTCGTGGCTGACGAAGACGATGGTACGGCTCTGCTCGGCCTGCAGGCGGACAAGTTCGTCCTGCATTTCGGTACGGATCAGCGGGTCGAGCGCCGAAAAGGCTTCGTCCATCAGCAGAATGGTTGGCTCGCTGGCTAGCGCGCGGGCAAGGCCGACGCGCTGCTTCATGCCGCCGGATAGCTGGTCGGGCATGCTGTCGGCATAGCCGTCGAGACCAACTGCTTTCAGTGCCGCGAGCGCCTTGGTCTTGCGTTCCGCCTCACTGATTCCGGCCACTTCCAGCCCGAAGGCTGCATTGTTCAAAACCGTGCGGTTGGGCAGAAGCGCGAAGGACTGGAACACCATGCTGATGTCGCGGCGGCGAACGTCGATGAGCTCGCGACGGGACATCGTGGTGATATCGCGGCCATCGATCTCGATCGATCCGGAGGTTGGTTCGATGAGCCGGTTCAACAGGCGAAGAAGTGTGGATTTCCCCGAGCCTGAAAGGCCCATGATGACGAAGATCTCGCCGGCCTTGATGTCGAAGCTCGCATCGTTGACGCCGACCGAGCATCCGGTGGCAGCGTGGATTTCAGATTTCGTCTTTCCGGCACGGATCATGTCCAGAGCCTTGTCGGGCCGCTCACCGAAAATCTTGTAGACGTTCTTGAGACTGATCTTGGTCGAAGTCGGTTCTGCCGACGCGGCGGTTTCAGTTGCAAAAGCCATTCAATCCTGGGCCCGTACTCGATAGTACGGACATTCTCCTTCTGTGATGTCCTGAAAATGGCGCCTGTATTATCCGGCGCCAAAGGATATCTATAAAATAACATGCGAAAATTACAGTATTTCCGCTGTGGGTGCGCATCATTCTCAGTGAAGTCCAGATATCAGAGAATATGCGTCAAGCAGTAGGGGTCTTTTGGTCGCAATCCGTAGCCAGATTTGCGCCCTGATCGCCCGATATGCGCGAAAGTTAGGGTCGGGCGGCCACAATGTCCATAAAAAAATCCAATTTCTATTGATCACCGGCTGTCGCGTTCGCGGTTTATATATACATTTAACGCCGCGTTTGCAGTGTGTTCGGCCCTGTATGTGGAAGCCTGTCGTCAGTGATCACGAAGGCGTGATCTGGTGCGTCTGGCTTTCGTTTTCTATGGCCAACAGGTGGCTGAAGGCTGCCGTTTTTCGGTGTAAAATCGACAATGCTTATTTTCTAGGCGCGTCAGTCGCTTGACACGCTTTTGGGCGCTGCCTACAGAATTGACCAATTGGTAAAGAGGGGATTTTCCATGACAAATGACTTCAGCTTGTCTCGCCGCACACTGATCGCTTCCGCTGCTGCCTTTAGTGCAAGTGCCTTCATTCCGGCGGCCCGCGCCGCGGCCCCGCTGAAGGTCGCCGGCATCCATGCGTCCCCGGTCGAAAACGCCTGGAACTCGGTTCTGCATGCCGCCTTGCAGCAGGCTGCCAAGGAAGGCGTCATCGAATATGTCTTCTCCGAAGGCGTTTCGGGTACCGACTATGGCCGCGCCATGCGCGAATATGCCGAACAGGGCAACAAGCTCATCATCGGCGAGGCCTATGCTGTCGAAAACGAGGCGCGCGAAGTCGCCACCGAATACCCGGACACGGCATTCGTGCTGGGCTCCAGCGGTAAACAAGCCGGCGACAATTTCGGCGTCTTCGGAACCTGGAACCATGATGGTGCTTATCTGGCCGGCATGCTGGCCGGCAAGATGACCAAGAGCAACGTCGTCGGTTCGGTCGGCGCCATGCCGATCCCGGAAGTCAACATGCTGATCAATGCCTTCGGCGAAGGCGTGAAGGCGGTCAATCCGGATGCGAAGCTGCTCGTCTCGTTCATCGGCACCTTCTTCGATCCGCCGAAGGCACGCGAAGCCGGTCTTGCCCAGATCGATGCGGGCGCGGATATCCTGTTCGGCGAACGCATCGGCACGGCTGATGCCGCCAAAGAGCGCGGCATCAAGGCTGTCGGCTCGCTGATCGATTATACGCCACGCTATCCCAACACGGTATTTGCCAACGCACTCTGGGGCTTCCGTCCGATCCTCAATGCTGCGATCGCCGATGTGAACGCCGGCAAGCCGGTCGGCAAGGACTACACGGCTTTCGGTCTTCTGAAGGAAGGCGGCAGCGATATCTCCTACACCAAGGGTGTGGCTCCGGCCGATGCGGAGACTGCGATGGAGGCAAAGCGCGCCGAGATCAAGGCCGGCACGTTCGAAGTTCCGCGCAACATGAACGAGCCGAAGTAAGCCGTGCAGGCCGACGCGACAGCTCTTGCCGAAGCGATCGGCCGTGGAAAATTGACGGCGCGGCAGGCGATGGAAAGATCGCTTGCCGCCGCCGAAAAACATCAGGCGCTCGGCGCCATATGTCATCTCGATGCCGAACAGGGGCTGGCTTCGGCCGAGGCCTTTGATGCCCTGCCGGCCGAGCAGCGCAAATCCATGCCGTTCGGCGGCGTCCCGACGCTTGCCAAGGATCTCGGTGGGCCGTTCCGAGGCTTTCCTGTCGCGGCCGGATCGAAATCTCTTTTGCGGCAGGACGGTCGGGCCGATTCCGATCTCGCTGCCCGGTTTCGAAGTGCTGGGTTTTGTCTGTTCGGCATCACCACGACCCCGGAATTCGGTCTGTCCCTGGCGAGCGAGCCGGCGATTGGCCCGATATCGCGCAATCCGCTCGATCCTATCTTGACCTCCGGCGGATCTTCCGGTGGTGCCGCTGCCGCGGTTGCTGCGGGGATTGTATCGATCGCCCATGCTACGGATGCTGGCGGCTCGATCCGTGTTCCGGCGGCTTGCTGTGGTCTTGTCGGATTGAAGCCCGGACGAGGGGCGATGGCTGCCGGACCGCTTTTCACCAATCATCTCGGTGGAATTGCCAGCGAACTCGCCGTCTGCCGATCAGTACGGGATGCGGAACTGGCATTCTCGGCTTTGTCCGGCTCCACATCCGGGCCCTATCCACCTGTCGAACAGGCGAGCATGCCGTCCGGAAAGCTTCGGATCGGATTGCTGGCCGATCTTGGATCGGATTTTGCGATCGAGCCCGTTCGTGCCGAAGCTGTGGAGGAGGCAGCACGTGCCTTGGAGGCGGAAGGGCATGAGATCGTTTCGCTGAACTGGGACGATATCCGTGCGGTCGTCGAAGCGTCGGGCAAGGCGTTTCGCGATGTGATTGCCATCAATCTTGCAAGTCTGGCGAAACTGCCCGGCATCGATCCGTCCTGCTGGGAGCCGATGACACAGGCAGTTGCCGAAGAGGGTGGCCGGATGAGCGGCGTTGCGGTTTGGGATCTGGTGCAGGCCATCGTCTATGTCGGCCGCGATCTCCATGCGCTGTTTAATCGCTTTGACTGCTTGCTGACACCGATGCTGGCGTCTGCCCCAAGGTCGATTGGATCTTTCCCCAGTGATCACCGCGATACCGACCTGCATTTTGCCCGCATGGGTTCTTTTGCACCGCTTGCATCGATTGCCAACATCTCTGGCTTTCCTGCGATAACCCTACCTTTCGGGGTGGATAAGAGGGGGCTGCCCTTGCCGGTGCAGATGATAGCTCCTATGGGGCATGAGGCGCTGCTTCTGGCCCTTGCCGCAAGGCTTGAGGGTGAGGAGCGCTGGTCGCACCGTTTCCCTATCGCAGGTCTCGACCGATGACGGACACCGTTCTCGACATCAAAAATGTCAGCAAACGTTTTGGCGACAACCTCGCCAATGACGATATTTCGCTGTCGCTGGCGAAGGGAGAGATCGTCGCCTTGCTCGGTGAAAACGGCGCCGGCAAGACGACGCTGATGAGTATTCTCTTCGGCCATTATGTGCCGGATACGGGTTCCGTTTCGGTTATGGGGCAGACGCTGGCGCCAGGTAAGCCGCGCGTCGCGATCCGCGCTGGTGTCGGCATGGTGCACCAGCATTTTTCGCTGGCGCCGAACCTCACCGTGCTTGAAAACGTCATGACCGGAACGGAAAGTCTTTGGTCTCTCGGTTCCAATGTATCGGCCGGGCGGAAAAAGCTTATCGAGATTTCCGGGCGTTTCGGCCTGAAGGTCGATCCGGATGCGCGGCTCGGCGATCTTTCGGTCGGCGAGCAGCAGCGGGTGGAAATCCTGAAGGCGCTTTATAATGATGCGCGCATTCTGGTGCTTGATGAGCCGACGGCGGTCCTGACCAAGCTCGAAGCCGAGACGCTGTTTTCGACCTTGAAGGACATGGCGCAGCAAGGCCTGTCGCTGATCTTCATTTCCCATAAGCTGGATGAGGTAATGGCGACCGCCGACCGCATAGTCGTGCTGCGCGGCGGCAGACAAGTCGCCGAACGCAAGGTGGCCGATACAAGCAAGGCCGAACTTGCCGAACTGATGGTCGGCCGCAAGGTGACGCGGCCGGTGCGGGAGGTTTCAACGCCGGGAGAGATCGTGCTGGAAGCCGCCGGTATTAGCGTGCGTTCGGGCGGCGTGGACCGGCTGAAATCCGTCGATTTCCAGCTGAGGGCCGGCGAGGTGCTCGGTATTATCGGTGTTTCCGGCAACGGGCAGGCGGTGCTGGCTCAGCTTTTGAGTGGCACGATCGGCCGCAGCGCCGGCGATCTGGTTCTGTTCGGCAAGGGTGTCGGCGATTTGACCGTGGCGGATGCCGTGTCTTCTGGTATCGGGCGCATTCCCGAGGATCGCAACCGCGACGGCGCCATTGGCGAGATGGCGATCTGGGAAAATGCGATCCTGGAACGGTTGCCGGAGTTTTCCAAGGCTGGACTTGTCGACCGCAAGGCGGGCATCGCCTTTGCGACAAGGATCATCGAAGGTTTTGATGTGCGCGGTGGAACGCCGACCAGCCGTATCCGGCTGCTTTCCGGCGGCAACATGCAGAAGCTGATCCTCGGCCGCAACCTGATTGAACACCCGAAAATCCTGCTCGCGGCGCAGCCTGCGCGCGGACTGGACGAGGGTGCTGTCGCGGCGGTGCATGAACGTATTCTCGATGCGCGCAAAGCCGGCACCGCCGTGCTGCTGATTTCCGAGGATCTCGATGAGGTGATGGCGTTGGCCGATCGCATCCAGGCGATCGTCGGCGGACGGCTGTCGCCCTCCGTCAATGCCTCGGATGTCGCTGCACAAAGGCTCGGCCTGATGATGGCCGGGGAATGGAATATGCTGGGGATGAAGGACGCGACCGATGCGGTTTGAGAGGCGCGAACATCGCTCGACACTGCTGGTGATTGCCACTCCGATCCTTGCTGTCATCGCAGCCCTTGCTATTGCCGGTGTGCTGATCGCGCTTGCCGGTGCACCGGTGTTCCAGGCCTATTGGAAGATTCTGACCAGCGCCTTCGGCTCGCGCCTTTCGGCGACCGAAACATTGACCCGCGCCTCGCCGCTGATCCTGACCGGGCTGGCAGCAGCCGTGGCCTTCAGGGCGCGGCTCTGGAATATCGGCGCAGAAGGGCAGTTCTATCTCGGCGCGATTGCCTCGGCTGCCGCGAGCGCCCATCTTCTCGCAGGGCTGCCATCGCTGTTGCAAATCCCGCTTCTCTTCATCGTCGGTGCATTTGCCGGCATGATCCTGCTGCTTGTGCCTCTATGGCTGCGTCTGCGCTTTTCCGTCGATGAAGTGGTGACGACGCTGCTTCTGAATTTCGTCGCACTGCTCTTCGTCTCGATGTTGATCGATGGCGTGCTGAAGGATCCGGCAGCCTTCGGCTGGCCGCAGTCGGAAGCGGTGGATGCAGCCGCCCGGCTGCCAAAGCTGCTTGCCCGTTCGCGGCTTCATATCGGGCTGGTGATTGCTGTCGTGATCGCCCTCGTGATCCATTTCGTCCAGACACGCACCGTCTTCGGCGTACAGTCTCGCGCTGCCGGTCTGAACCCCTCCGGTGCGATATTCGCCGGTGTGCCGCTCGGCCGCACGCTGGTCATCGTCGCGATGATGTCCGGTGGTCTGGCTGGCCTTGCCGGCACGATCGAGGTTCTGGGCGTCAAGGGTTATGTCACGACCGATCTTTCGCCGGGCTATGGTTATTCCGGCATCGTCGTTGCCATGCTCGCCAACTTGAACCCGCTCGGGGTCGTGCTGGCGGCGCTGTTTACAGCGACAATGTTCGTCGGTGCGGACGGGATGAGCCGCAGCATGGGCATCCCGACCTATATTGCCGACGTGACGGTGGCGCTGTCGCTGCTATCCATGCTGGTCGCGGTGTTCTTCACACAATACAGGATACGCCGATGAGCGCGCTTTTCGATATCCTCGCCTCTGCCGGCCTTTGGGCTGCCGTGCTGCGTATCGCAACACCGCTGATCCTGGGCACGCTCGGGGCGCTGCTTTCGGAGCGTGCCGGTGTCTTGAACCTCGGCATCGAAGGGATCATGACCTTCGGTGCGATGGCTGGATGGCTTGCTGTCTATAATGGCGCAGACCTGTGGCTGGGGCTGCTGGTGGCGGCCCTTTGCGGCGCGGTGTTCGGCCTGCTGCATTCGGTGCTGACGGTAACGCTCGGCCTGTCGCAGCATGTTTCGGGTCTCGGCGTGACCCTGTTTGCCTCGAGCTTTTCCTATTACCTCTTCCGGCTGATGGTGCCGGTTGCCGGCACGCCGCCGACGATCGTTCCGTTCCAGCCGCTCGATATTCCAGGCCTTTCGTCGCTGCCCTTTGTCGGGCCGGCCTTCTTTACCCAGACGGCACCGACCTATCTGGCCATCGGGCTCGCCATCGCGCTTGCCTATCTGATTGCCCGCACGCCGGTGGGGCTCGCGATCCGCATGACGGGAGAGAACCCGCATGCGGCCGACGCACAGGGCTTGAACCCTTTGGCAATCCGCTATGCTGCTGTGATCGCGGGCAGTGCCCTGATGGCTGTCGGCGGGGCCTTCCTGACGCTCTCTGCGTTCAATAGTTTCTTCCCGACCATGGTGCAGGGGCGCGGCTGGATCTGCATCGCGCTTGTCGTCTTCGCCTCGTGGAAGCCGGAGCGGGCGCTGCTCGGCGCGATATTGTTTGCTCTGTTCGATGCCTTCCAGCTTCGATTGCAGACGGTCCTGAACGGTGTCGTGCCCTACCAGATTTTCCTGATGATCCCCTATCTGCTGTCGATCGTGGCGCTTGCCGTCATGGCGCGGCGCGCCCGTGTGCCACAGGCGCTGATGCAGCCCTACAGGCGCGGCGAGCGCTGACGATTTAATTCCGAGGAGTTTTTCATGTTCGATCTCATCATCAGACAAGCCAATCTGCCGGATGGCCGCAAGGGCGTCGATATCGCCGTTTCGGGGGGCAAGATCGCCGCGATCGAGGCTAATATTGCAGGCGAAGCGCGTGAAACGATCGATGCTACGAACCGGCTGGTCAGCACCTCCTTCGTCGATCCGCATTTCCACATGGACGCAACCCTGTCGCTCGGCCTGCCACGGATGAATGTTTCCGGTACGCTGCTGGAAGGCATCGCGCTCTGGGGCGAGCTTCGACCATTGCTGACGAAGGAAGCGCTGGTCGAGCGGGCGCTTGCCTACTGCGATCTCGCCGTCTCTCAGGGGCTTCTGCATATCCGCACGCATGTCGACACTTCTGATCCACGGCTGGTGACGGCGGAGGCCATGCTGGAAGTGAAGAAGCGCGTTGCGCCCTATATCGACCTGCAGCTCGTCGCCTTCCCGCAGGACGGTTATTATCGTGCAGCCGATGGTGTGAAGTCTCTGGAACGGGCGCTCGACATGGGCGTCGATATCGTCGGCGGCATCCCGCATTTCGAGCGGACCATGCAGGACGGCGCCGCTTCGGTGGAAGCGCTTTGCCGTATCGCGGCCGATCGCGGCCTTCCGGTCGACATGCATTGCGACGAGACGGATGATCCGATGTCTCGCCATATCGAGACGCTCTCAGCCCAGACCGTGCGTTTCGGCCTGCAGGGCCGGGTTGCCGGTTCGCACCTGACCTCGATGCATTCAATGGACAATTACTACGTCTCGAAGCTGATCCCGCTGATGGCGGAAGCTCAGATCAACGTCATCCCCAACCCGCTGATCAACATCATGCTGCAGGGTCGTCACGACACCTATCCGAAACGGCGTGGGATGACGCGGGTGCGCGAGCTGATGGCGGCGGGCCTCAACGTCTCCTTCGGCCATGACTGTGTGATGGATCCCTGGTACTCGATGGGTTCAGGTGACATGCTGGAAGTCGGCCACATGGCGATCCATGTGGCGCAGATGTCCGGCGTCGAGGATAAGAAGAAAATCTTCGACGCGCTGACCGTCAATTCAGCAAGGACGATGGGGCTGGAAAATTACGGCCTATCGGTCGGCTGCAATGCCGATCTCGTCATGCTGCAGGCCGAAGACGTGCTCGAAGCGCTGAGGTTGAAGCCGACACGGCTTGCCGTGATCCGTCGCGGCAAGGTGATCGCCCGCACCGAGCCGAAGATTTCGCATCTTCAGCTCGATGGCCGGCCAGGTGAGATCGATATGGGCCGCAACCCGACCAATCGGGGTTAAGCGGTAACCGCTTTCGGTGAATTCTGCGCTGCTGCCTGCCGGCGCAGCAGCATGCCGAAAAGGTCGCGCGGCTCGTCGGGGTCCGCCAGGAGATCGAGCTTTTCGAAACGGGTGCTGTCCTTCAGCTTGTCATAGACATAACGCAGAGCGGAAAAGTCTTCTGTGGCGAAACCGACGCTGTCGAACAGGGTGATCTGCGTATCGCTCTCGCGGCCGGTCGCCTGGCCGGTGATGACCTTCCACAGTTCTGTCACCGGATGATCGGGGGCGAGCTGTTGAATTTCGCCTTCGACCCGGGTCTGAGGCGGATATTCGACGAAGATCGACGAACGAAGCAGGATGTCGCGATGAAGCTCGGTCTTGCCCGGGCAATCGCCGCCGACGGCGTTGATATGCACGCCGGGGCCGATCATGTTGTCGCTGAGAATGGTTGCATTCTGTTTGTCGGCTGTGACGGTGGTGATGATTTGCGCACCCTCGACCGCTTCTTCGGCAGAACGGCAGGCGGTGATGCAGAGGCCGAGATGCGAGAGGTTGCGGCGGCAGCGCTCCGTGGCGGCCGGGTCGATATCGTAGAGGCGCAGGTTCTCGATGCCGAGAAGCGAGCGGAAGGCCAGTGCCTGGAATTCGCTCTGGGCGCCGTTGCCGATCAGCGCCATGGTCTTCGCACCCTTTGGTGCCAGATGCTTTGCTGCGACCGCCGAAGTGGCGGCGGTCCGTAGCGCCGTGAGGATCGTCATTTCCGACAGGAGCAGCGGATAGCCGCTATCGACATCCGAAAGCACACCGAAGGCGGTCACCGTCTGGCGACCGCTTTTCGTGTTTTTCGGATGACCGTTGACGTATTTGAAAGCGTAGAGTTTTCCGTCGCTTGCCGGCATGAGTTCGATCACGCCATCACGCGAATGAGAGGCTATGCGGGCGACCTTATCGAACAGATCCCAACGGCGGAAATCCTCTTCCACATAGGCGGCGAGTTCTTTCAGAAAAATCTCAGTGCCGGTTGAAAGCACAAGATCCATCATGTTCTCGACACTGACGAAGGGGACGATGTTGAGGTTCTGTTCGGCCGGCATCAATAGCTCCTTGTCGGTCGGTCGAGGACCTTGCGGCCCATCAGGCTGGCGGTGAGATCGACGAGAAGCGTCGCGGTGCGACCGCGCTCGTCGAGGAAAGGATTGAGCTCGACCAGATCGAGGCTGGTGACGAGGCCGCTGTCATGCAGCATTTCCATGACCAGATGCGCCTCGCGGAAGGTCGCGCCTCCCGGAACCGTGGTGCCGACTGCCGGAGCAATCGATGGATCGAGGAAATCGACGTCGAGGCTGACATGCAGCATGCCGTTTGCGGCATGAACTCGTTCAAGGAACTGCCGGACAAGAACGGCGACGCCATGTTCATCGATCGTGCGCATGTCGTGAACGGTGACCGCACTTTCGCTCAAGGCCGCGCGCTCGGCCGGATCGACGCTGCGGATGCCGATCATGCAGACATTGGCCGGATCAACCGGATGGGAAAGCTGCGGCATGTAACCGTCGAAACCGGGACGGCCCGTGTAATAGGCGGCTGGCAGGCCATGAAGATTGCCGCTCTTCGTCGAATCGAGCGTGTGGAAATCCGTATGGGCATCGAGCCAGAGCACGAAGAGCGGACGGCCTTTCTCCGCAGCCCGCCTGGAGATGCCGGCGACGGTGCCGGCCGAAAGCGCATGGTCGCCGCCCATGAAGATCGGCATGCCTGCGCCACTTTCGCGATAAGCAACTTCGGTTAGCAGCTTTGTCCAGGCGGCGATCTCCGGCAGATTGCGTACGGAGGGATTCGGATGGCGCACATCCGGCAGGGCGCTGATCGTCACATTGCCGATATCGGTTACGTCGTGACCAAGTTCCTCCAGCGCGCCTTTCAGGTCTGCGACCCTAAGGGCGCTCGGACCCATTTCGCAGCCAAGCTGCGATGCTCCATCCTGAAGCGGGATGCCGATCAATCTGCAATGCATGTGTTCACTCCATTTGCGTGAAAAAGATCATGGTTGTCTGGCGGATTGAATAGATCGATTTGCCAAAAGTGACAAAATGGCTTTTCATTTTGGTGGCATGATTTATCAATGTGACCATGGATGAATTCGACCACAAGCTGGTGACGCTTTTGCGTCACGATGCGCGGCGCAGCATATCGGACCTTGCGGCAGACCTCGGTACATCGCGGGCGACGGTCCGTGCGCGGATGGAAAAGCTCGAGAAGAACGGCGACGTGCTGGGTTACACGGTCATCCTCAGGGCCGATGCGGTGGAACTCCCCGTGCGTGGAATCATGATGGTGGAAATCGAGGGGCGCGTGGCAGACCGGGTGATCCAGACGCTTGGCGGGTTTCCGGAAATTTCCGAGATCCACACGACCAATGGTCGCTGGGATCTTGTCGTCGAACTGGGCACCGCGACGCTCGCCGATTTCGATAACGTGCTGCGCCGTATCCGTCTGGTGCAGGGGATTACCGCCAGCGAAACCAACCTGCTGCTGGCCACACCGCGTAGCACCAAGGCAAGGCTCTGAGCATTTTAGATATGACCCGTTGACGGCCACAATTGACGCGCTTAGTCCTTTCGCCCTGCAATTTGATTTTCTTCAAGCCGAGACACCCATCATGACCTTTATCAGACCGGATATCAGCGCCCGCGCTGCGGCTGCGCCGCGCAGCGGCATTGGTGAAATCGTGGCCTATGCCAGAGGCCGCGACAATCTGCTGCCGCTCTGGATCGGGGAGGGCGATCTGCCGACGCCGGACTTCATCACCAAGGTTGCCGGAGAGGCGCTGGCTGCGGGCGAAACCTTCTACACCTGGACGCAGGGTATTCCCGAGCTCCGGCAGGCGATCGTGCGCTATTATGAGCGCCACTACGGCAACGCACTGTCGGTCGACAACATCTATGTGACCGGATCGGGAATGCAGTCGATCGTGCTGGCATTGCAGGCAACCGTGAATGCCGGTGACGAGATCATCTATTTCTCACCCTCCTGGCCGAATGCGATGAACGCGGCACTGGTTGCCGATGTGAAACCGAAACCGGTAACGCTCGATTTCGTCGATGGGCAGTGGAAGATCGATATCGATCGCCTGGCCTCCTCGATCACGCCGAAGACGAAGGCGTTGTTCATCAACTCCCCCTCGAACCCGACCGGCTGGACTGCGACGAAAGAAGATCTGGCGGCCATGCTGGATCTCGCCCGCAAGCACGGCCTCTGGATCATCGCGGACGAGATCTACGGCCTCTATCATTTCGAAGGTGGACGCGCGCCGTCCTTCATGGACATCATGGATCCCGAGGACCGGATCATCTTTGCCCAGTCCTTTTCGAAGAACTGGTGCATGACCGGATGGCGTGTCGGCTGGATGGTGGCGCCAGCGGAAATCGGCCAGACGCTGACCAATCTCATCCAGTATTCCACCTCCGGCGTGGCCCAGTTCATGCAGAAGGGCGCGATCGCGGCACTCGACCATGGCGATGATTTCATTCGAACCAACGTCGAGCGGGCGCGAACCTCCCGCGACATTCTCTGCGATGCGCTGGTCGCCACGAACAGGGTCGAGACTCGCAGGCCGCCGGGCGCGCTCTATGCCTTCCTGAAAATAGACGGCGTCACCGATGCGCGTGCGGAGGCGTTCAAGATCGTCGATGCGACGGGTGTCGGCCTAGCACCGGGCACGGCGTTCGGGCCGGGCGGGGAAACCTTCATGCGCGCCTGCTATCTGCGTGATCCGAAGCAGATCGAGGACGCAGCCGAGCGGCTGAGCAACTATATCCGCGCTCGCTGACTGAGCTAGTTTTCGAGCCAACGGCGACCGGAGGCGGTCAGGTGCGAATGCATGGCGGCCTGTGCCGCCAGCGGGTCACCTGCTTCGAGGGCCGCAAGAATGGCTCGATGCTCGGTAAGCGCGGCCGTCCAGCTGTCCGTTGTCTCGAAATGGCCGCGAATGCCGGCCGAAAGCGGGCTGTGGCGCTCGTCGAACAGGTTCGCGACAATCTCAGCCAGCAATATGTTACCCGCGCTCTGGGCGATCGTCAGGTGGAAGGCACGGTCCTGCTCGATCGGCTTGCGCGCGTTGGCAATGTCGTCAGCCATCGCATTGAGTATCGCCCGGAGAGAGGCGAGGGTCTCTTCCGTTATCATCGCCGCAGCCTGAATGATGATGGCGCTTTCGATCACTGCTCGCGCCTGCATCAGTTCCGACGGACTTTCTCCGAGCGAACGGCCAGCATTGCTCGGTTTGGCCGTGTTGAGTACATAGATGCCCGATCCCATCCGGATCTCGATCGTGCCGTCGATTTCGAGTGCGATCAGCGCTTCTCTCAGCGAGGGGCGTGAAACACCAAGCTGCTGGGCGAGATCCCGTTCGGCCGGCAGCCGGGAGCCGGTCTCATAGACGCCCTTGGCGATGAGATGCCGTACTCGGTCTGCTGTTTGCTGGTAAAGGCGTCGTGTATCCGTCATTGAGGTCAGGCCAATTGCGCATTTTATAAGCAAATTGTCGCCAATTGGCGTCAAATTTTGGCAAGGCGCAAGAAAAATCTGCAAATTGGCTTGACCAAATCTTCCGAGCGAGATTTGATAATCGGCAAGGGCCCTGGGAAGCCCTTGCGCGAAGAGGAGATCGCGATGGGAGGAATGCCGCAACCTGTCGGCTTTGCCGGAAGCACTGCGCCTGCAGTGTTGTTGAAGCTGGAAGGCGTGTCCAAGGAATTTCCGGGCGTCAAGGCGCTGTCGGGCGTCAGTTTCGATCTGCGTGCGGGTGAAGTTCATGCCGTCTGCGGTGAGAATGGTGCCGGCAAGTCGACGCTGATGAAGATCATCAGTGGTGTCTATCAGCCGAATTCCGGATCGATCACCTTCAAGGGTGAGCCGGTACAGTTTGCCTCGACGCTCCAGTCGGAAGCCGCCGGCATTGCCATCATCCACCAGGAACTCAATCTCGTTCCGCATTTAACGGTGGCGGAAAACATCTATCTCGCCCGCGAGCCGCGGCGCGGCTTTCTGGTCGACCGGAAACGCCTGCTTGCCGATGCCAAACGCTGTCTCGACAGGCTCGGCGTCGACATCGATCCGAATGTGCAGGTCCGGACGCTTTCGGTGGCCCAGTGTCAGATGGTGGAGATCGCCAAGGCGCTGTCGCTCGATGCGACCGTGCTTATCATGGATGAGCCGACCTCTTCGCTGACCGAGCAGGAGGCGCAGCTTCTGTTCAAGGTGATCCGCGATCTGAAGGGGCAGGGCACCGGCATCATCTATATCTCGCACCGGCTGGATGAGATGCAGGAGATCGTCGATCGCGTCACCGTGCTGCGCGACGGGCGCTACATCTCCACCGATGACTTTGCTGCCCTTACCGTCGATGACATTGTTGCCCGCATGGTGGGGCGCTCGCTGGAGGACAAATTTCCCGAACCGACGCGGATGCCCGGCTCCGAGATCATTTTCTCGGCAACCGGTCTGACCAGACGCGGCGTGTTCTCCGATATCGGTTTCGAGATCCGACGCGGCGAAATTCTCGGGTTCGCTGGATTGATGGGGGCAGGGCGCACGGAAGTGGCGCGCGCCATCTTTGGCGCAGACCCGCTCGATGGGGGTACGATCACGCTTGACGGCAACGAGTTGAAGATCACGGATCCGCGCAGCGCCATCGAGGCCGGGATCGCCTATCTGTCGGAAGATCGGAAGGCGCAGGGGCTGGCGGTGAAGATGCCGGTCGATGCCAACCTGGTCATGGCGCGGATGGATGCCGTGAGCAACGGTGCCGGCGTGATCGATCGCAAGCGCCATCGCGCAGCCGGTCAACGCTATGTCGATCTCCTCAATATCCGCACGCCGAGCCTCAGCCAGCCGGTGCGTCTGCTCTCCGGCGGCAACCAGCAGAAGATCATCATCGGCAAATGGCTGTTCCGCGAGCCGCGCATCATGTTTTTCGACGAGCCGACGCGCGGCATCGATGTCGGCGCCAAATTCGCCATCTACCAGATCATGGACGAGCTTGCGGCCCGCGGCATCGGCATCGTGCTGATCAGCTCGGAACTGCCGGAAGTGCTCGGCATGTCCGACCGTATCGCCGTCTTTCATGGCGGGCGGATCACTGCGACGCTTTCGACGCGCGCGACCTCCCAGGAAGAAATTATGCATTACGCATCCGGCAGCGGCCGGCATAGCGAACAGGGAATTTGAGAATGGCCGACATGACCAGTGAAAAACCGGTGCAGCAGCCGGCTCCGGCTTCCGGCCAGGCTTCCGCAGGCCAGCGACGTCGCCTGAGCGAACGGCAGAAGGATATCATCCAGAAATTTGCGGCCCTCGGCAGTCTGGTCGTGCTGGCGGTAATATTTTCGGTGACCAGCAGTGCCTTCATGACGGTCGGCAACGGAATGACGATCGCCTTGCAGGTGACCTCGATCGCCTTTCTGGGCATTGGCGCCACGTATGTGATCATCACCGGCGGTATCGATCTGTCGGTGGGGTCGGTTCTGGCGCTTGCCGGCGTGGTTGCGGCACTCGCCGTCAAGGACCTGCAATTGCCGATCTGGGTCGGCATGCTGCTCGGTATTCTGACCGGCTCGCTCTGTGGCCTTATCAACGGGCTCGTGGTCACCCAGTTGAAGCTGCCGCCCTTCATCGCAACGCTTGGGATGATGCTGATTGCCCGCGGCGTTGCGCTGGAAATCACCGGTGCGCGGGCTGTTTCCGGGCTGGGCGAAGCCTTTGGCGAGCTGGGCAACGGCTCTCTTTTCCGCATCGAGTCGCTCGATGATCAGGGTTTTCCGGTCGTTACCTTTCCCGGTATTCCATATCCGGTCGTGCTGATGATCGTCATCGGCATCATCGCGGCCTTCGTGCTGAACCGCACGGTGCTAGGGCGCTACATCTACGCCATCGGCTCGAATTCCGATGCGGCGCGACTGTCCGGCGTCAATGTCACGCGGGTGACGGCATTCACCTATGTCGTATCCGGAACGCTTGCTGGCCTGACCGGCTGCGTGCTGATGTCCCGCCTCGTCACTGCTCAGCCGAACGAGGGTGTTGCCTACGAGCTCGATGCGATCGCCAGTGCCGTCATCGGCGGCACCTCGCTGATTGGTGGCGTCGGCACGATTTCCGGCACGATGATCGGCGCCTTCGTCATCGGCATATTGCGCAACGGATTGAATATGAACGGCGTCTCAGCCTTCACCCAGCAGATCATCATCGGCCTCGTCATTCTGGTCACCGTCTGGATCGACCAGCTGCGCAACCGCCGCTGAGGACAAGGGAACGGCCGGGGGCCGGACCTTACCATGGAAGCCACGGGAGGGGGAGGAGCCTTCCCTTTAAACGGACCCTTCAGGGTCATTCGAGGAGGAAAGACATGCGTAGACTTGCAACGGTCCTGATGGCGTCGGCACTGGCCTTCGCCGGGGCATCCGCCGCATCGGCGGGCGAAATCGCCGTCATCGTCAAGACGGTCAATTCGACCTACTGGCAGAATGTGCAGAAGGGTGCGGAAGCTGCGATCGGCGCCGCCAAGGGCGAGCAGACAATGACGTTCCAGGGCCCGGCGGCGGAATCCGCCATCGCCGACGAGGTCAACATGGTCGAAAACGCCGTCAACCGAAAGGTTTCCGCCATTCTGCTAGCACCGTCCGACCCGGATGCGCTGGTGCCGGCGGTGAAGAAGGCGTGGGAAGCCCGTATCCCTGTCGTCGTCATCGACAGTCAGCTCGCCAGTGGTGCCGACAAATATTACCAGTCCTTCCTTGCTACCGACAACCACAAGGCTGGCGAACTGGCGGCCAAGGCGCTGATCGACAAGGTCGGCACCACCGGCAAGATCGCTGTCATGTCCTATGTCGCTGGTGCAGGTTCCGAAATCGGCCGTGTTGGCGGCTTCACCGACTACATCAAGGCCCACTCCAAGCTTGAGATCGTCGGCCCCTATTATTCGCAGTCGCAGATGGCAACGGCTCTCAACCAGACGACCGACGTTCTGGCTGCCAACAGCGACCTCAAAGGCATTTTCGGTGCCAATGAACCGACTGCAATCGGCATGGGGCGTGCCATCAAGCAGGCCGGTAAGGCTGGCAAGATCGTCGCAATCGGCTTCGACGGAAACCAGGACCTGCAGGAATTCGTCAAGGACGGAACCCTCGATGCAACGGTCGTGCAGGGCTCCTATCAGATGGGCGAAAAGGGCATCCAGACGCTTCTTTCCATCATCGCCAAGAAGAAGGTCGAGAAGACCGTCGACACCGGTGTCGTCGTAGTGACCAAGGACAATATCGACAAGCCGGAAGCCAAGAACGTTCTCTACTGACAAGACAGGTGCGCGGGCGAGAACCGCCCGCGCGCTTCATTTCGAGCACGATCAGGATTTCAAGACATCATGAAGGTTTCGGACAGGCGCAAGCTGCGCAATCGCGACGTCTCGTTCACGCTCATGGGGCTCGGTTGCGCCCAGATGGGCAATCTCTATCGGCTGACCAGCTATCAGGAATCCTTTGGCGCCTTCGAGGCCGCCTGGGATGCTGGCATCCGCTATTTCGATACGGCGCCCTTCTATGGATATACCCGATCGGAGCGCCGGCTTGGCACGATGGTCACGGATCGTGCGCGCAACGACTATGTACTGAGCACCAAGGTCGGTCGTATCATGGTGCCGGATGAAACGGTCGGGCCGGAAGAGGATGCCTATGTCGCGCCGCTGCCGTTCCGGCCGCATTACGATTACAGTTATGATGCGATCATGCGTTCCTTTGAGGCAAGCCGGCAGCGTCTCGGCATCTTCAAACCGGACGTGCTTTATGTCCACGATATCGGCCGCGCCACCCATGGCGACCGTCACCAGCATTACTGGGACCAATTGACGAAGGGTGGTGGTTTCCGGGCGCTTGGAGAGTTGCGGGTCAGCGGCATGGTCAAGGCGATCGGCCTTGGCGTCAATGAATGGCAGGCCATCGCCGATGCCATGGATGAATGCGACATCGACGTCTCGATGCTGGCCGGTCGCTATACGCTCCTGGAGCAGGAAAGCCTACCGCTACTGGACCGCTGTTACCGCGAAGGTGTCGGCATCGTCGTGGCGGGCGCCTTCAATTCCGGACTTCTGGCCGGTAACCGCAAGTTCAATTATGCCGAAGCCCCCGCTGATATTCTCGCCCGCGTCGGCGAGATTGAGGCAGCCTGTGAAGCAGAAGGTGTCGCCATGCAGGCGGCAGCGCTCGCCTTTCCGGCGCTGCATCCGGCCGTCGTCACCGTTGTTTCCGGCGCACGCAATGCCGAGCAGATCAAGGCCAATGTCGATTGGTTCGAACAGGATATCCCGGCCTCCTTTTGGGCGCGTCTGAAGGACAAGGGCGTGATCTCGGCCGACGCATCGGTTGCTGGCGGTTGACACGATGATCATCGACGCCCACCAGCATTTCTGGCTGATGAAGGACCGGCAGGGTGGTTGGCCCCCGCCGGAACTTGCTGCCATTCACCGCGATTTCCTTCCGCACGATCTGGCACCGGAAACTGCTGCGGCGGGAGTGGCCGGCACCGTTCTCGTGCAATCGTTGCCGAGCGTCGAGGACACCCGTTTCATGCTCGGTCTCGCCGAAGCGAGCGAAACCATTCTGGGTGTCGTCGGCTGGGTCGAGATGAAGGCGGATGATGCGCCGAGGGTGATTGCAGATCTTGCGAAGTCGCCGAAGCTGAAGGGGCTGAGGCCGATGTTGCAGGATATTGCCGATCCAGACTGGATCGACGATCCGGCTCTGGAACCGGCGGTGGAAGCAATGATGGCGCATCGCCTTGTTTTCGATGCGCTCGTGCTGGAACCCCATCTTTCAGCACTTCACGCCTTTGCGCGCCGCCATCCGGGCCTTTCTATCGTCATCGACCACGGCGCGAAACCGCGGATCGCGGGTGGCCACTATCGTGATTGGCGACACGAGATGCTGCGGCTCGCTGAACTTCCGAATGTATGCTGCAAACTGTCCGGCATGCTGACCGAGGCCGGTGAGCAGCGCGCGGAAGCGGTTCGCCCCTATGCCGAAACCCTGCTGGAATTATTCGGGCGCGAGCGCCTCATCTGGGGGAGCGACTGGCCGGTTGTCAATCTCGCTGGCAGTTACGCAGGCTGGATCGCGCAATGCCGGCAGATCGTGCCCGAGGCTGATCACGATTTCGTGTTTGGTGGCAACGCGTTGCGCGTCTATCGCCTCAAGGAAGGGTAGTCGGACATGCAAAGAATGGGAATGGTGATCGGTGTCGAGCCCGGTCAGGTGGAAGCCTACAAACGGTTGCATTCGGCTGTCTGGCCGGAAATTCTCGACCTTATATCGCGCTGCAATATCCGCAACTACTCGATCTATCTCCGCGAACCCGAAAACCTTCTATTCGGTTATTGGGAATATCACGGCACTGATTTTGCTGCCGATATGGCGAAAATGGCGGCGAGCGAAAAGAACCAGGAATGGTGGTCGTACTGTATTCCTTGCCAAAGGCCTTTCGCAACGCGAAAGGATGGGGAATGGTGGGCATCGATGGATGAGGTGTTCCATCTCGACTGAAAGGGAGAAGACATGACAGGTAAGCTAGGAGGCAAGGTGGTCGTGGTGACCGCTGCCGGTCAGGGAATTGGGCGAGCCAGCGCCTTGGCCTATGCCGCCGCCGGTGCCAAGGTCTGGGCAACCGATATCAACGAAGAAGCGCTCGCAACCTTGAACGGGACCGTGAATATCGAGACCGCCAAGCTTGACGTGCTCGACAGCTCGTCGGTGACAGCATTTTTCGAGAGGATCGGCGCCGTCGACGTACTGTTCAATTGCGCCGGTGTCGTCCATTCGGGCTCTGTGCTTGAAATGGCGGACAAGGACCTGGACTTCGCCTTCGATCTCAATGTGCGTGCCATGGTGCGCACCATCAAGGCGGTCCTGCCGGGTATGCTGGAGCGCGGTGACGGTACGATCATCAACATGGCGTCGATTGCCTCGAGTTCCAAGGGCGTGCCGAACCGCTGCGCCTACGGCACGAGCAAGGCTGCAGTGATCGGGCTGACCAAATCGATCGCGGCGGATTATGTGACGCGCGGCATTCGTTGCAACGCGATTTGCCCGGGCACGGTCGAAAGCCCGTCGCTCGAAGGCCGCATGCGTGCCCAGGGCAATTATGACGAAGCCCGCGCCGCCTTTATCGCACGTCAGCCGATGGGGCGCCTCGGTGCCCCGGAGGAAATCGCGGAACTCGCCGTCTATCTCGCAGGCGCTACCTATACGACGGGTCAGGCAGTCGGCATTGACGGCGGCTGGTCGATCTGAACCATTTTGGCAAGCAAAGTTTGAATTGAGAGGACTATACTGATGAAATTCCTGCGTTATGGCGCGCCCGGTGCTGAAAAGCCCGCAATCGTGGATGCCGACGGCCAGATCCGCGATCTCTCCGCACATGTTTCCGATCTTTCCGGTGCGGCTCTCGCCCCCGATGCGCTCGCCAAGCTGGGTGCCATCGATATGAAAAGCCTGCCGCTGGTTGAAGGTTCGCCACGCCTTGGCCCCTGCGTTGCCGGCACCGGCAAGTTCATCTGCATCGGCCTGAACTATTCCGACCACGCCGCCGAAACCGGCGCGACGGTTCCGCCGGAGCCGATCATCTTCATGAAGGCATCCTCGGCTATCGTCGGTCCGAACGACGACGTCGTCATCCCGCGCGGTTCTGAAAAGACCGACTGGGAAGTCGAACTCGGCGTCGTCATCGGCAAGACGGCGAAATATGTCTCGGAGGACGATGCGCTGGATTACGTCGCCGGCTATTGCCTCACCAACGACGTTTCCGAACGTGCCTTCCAGGCCGAGCGTTCGGGCCAGTGGACCAAGGGCAAATCCTGCGACACGTTCGGTCCGCTCGGCCCCTGGCTCGTCACCAAGGACGAGATTGCCGATCCGCAGAACCTCGGCATGTGGCTTAAGGTCAATGGCGAGATGATGCAGAACGGCTCGTCGAAGACCATGGTCTACGGCGTCAAGTTCCTCGTCTCGTATCTCAGCCAGTTCATGTCGCTGCATCCGGGCGACGTCATCTCCACCGGCACGCCTCCGGGCGTCGGTCTTGGCATGAAGCCGCCGCGCTTCCTCAAGGCCGGTGATGTTGTCGAACTCGGCATTGAGGGCCTCGGCACCCAGAAGCAGACGTTCAAGGCTGACATCTAAGAGAATTGGTCGGCGCGCCGGTTTGGAGGCTGGCGCGCCGATTTCATGAAAACTACTGGCAGAGGAGGCCGCCCATGACCCGCATCACCAATCTTCGTGTCTTTGATCTGCGCTTTCCGACTTCGGCAAGCCTCGACGGATCGGATGCGATGAACCCCGATCCGGATTATTCGGCAGCCTATGTCATTCTCGAAACCGATCGTGACGGCATTTCCGGCCATGGCCTGACCTTTACCATCGGCCGAGGCAACGACATTTGCTGCATGGCAATCGAGGCGATGCGTCATCTGGTCGTCGGCAAGGATCTGTCGGAGATGCGCGCTGGCCCCGGTAAATTCTGGCGGCACCTGACCGGCGACAGCCAGTTGCGCTGGATCGGGCCGGATAAGGGCGCCATGCATCTGGCGACCGGTGCCGTGGTCAATGCGCTCTGGGATGCGCTCGCCAAGGAGGCGGGCATGCCGGTGTGGAAATTCGTTGCGACCATGTCGCCGGAAGAGATCGCCGATATCGTCGATTACCGCTATCTCACCGATGCGCTGACCCGAGATGAGGCGATCGATATCCTGCGCAAGGCGGAAGCCGGCAAGGCAGAACGGATCGCCATTCTCGAGAAGGACGGTTACGCCTGCTACACGACGTCCGCCGGATGGCTCGGTTACCCCGACGATAAGCTGCGGCGCCTGGCGCAGGAAGCCGTCGATGCAGGGTTCAGTCATGTGAAGATGAAGGTCGGCCGTGATTTGGAAGATGATATCCGCCGGCTCACCATTTGCCGGGAAGTGATCGGTCCCGATCGCTACATGATGATCGATGCGAACCAGGTCTGGGACGTTGATCAGGCCATAGACTGGGTGAAGGCACTCTCCTTCGCAAAGCCTTATTTCATCGAGGAGCCGACCAGCCCCGACGATGTGGCAGGACATAAGAAGATCCGCGAGGCGATCGCCCCGGTGAAGGTCGCGACCGGCGAAATGTGCCAGAACCGTATCATGTTCAAGCAGTTCATCGCCGAAGGTGCGATCGATATCGTGCAGATAGATGCTTGCCGCATGGGCGGGCTGAACGAGGTCCTTGCAGTGCTGCTGATGGCGGCAAAATTCGGCAAGGCGGTCTGGCCGCATGCCGGAGGCGTCGGCCTTTGCGAATATGTCCAGCACCTGTCGATGATCGACTACATCGCTGTGTCAGGTACGAAGGAAGGCCGGGTGATCGAATATGTCGACCATCTGCACGAACATTTTGTCGATCCCTGCATCATCAGGGACGCCGCCTATATGCCGCCGTCACGACCGGGATTCTCGATCGAGATGAAGCCTCAGTCGATTGAAGCATATCAGTTCGGAAGGCCGAAGGCGGCTTGATCCACACTCGGTCGTCATGCTCGGGCTTGTCCCGAGCACCTGCCCCGTTTCAAAATCTGCTACATGATTAGATCCTCGGGACAAGCCCGAGGATGACTATACGTTCGCGGCTTACATCACCGCGCCGATCTGCCAGGGCACGAATTCGTTGCGGCCGTAGCCGAGCGCTTCGGACTTCGACGGCTTGCCGGATGCGACGGCGAGGATCGTTTCGAAGATCTGTTTGCCCTTCTCCTCCAGCGTCACGCCATCGATGATGTCGCCGCAGTTGATGTCCATGTCTTCCGGCATCTGGGCATAGAGTTGGCTGTTGGTGGCAAGCTTGATCGAGGGCACCGGCTTGCAGCCATAGGCCGATCCGCGGCCGGTGGTGAAGCAGAGGATATTGGCACCGCCGGCAACCTGACCGGTGGCCGCGACCGGATCGTATCCGGGCGTGTCCATATAGACGAAACCCTTGCGGTCGATCCGTTCGGCATAGCGATAGACACCGCGCAGCGTCGAGTTGCCGCCCTTGGCGACCGCGCCAAGCGATTTTTCCAGGATGGTGGTCAACCCACCGGCCTTGTTTCCGGGCGAGGGGTTGTTGTTCATCTCGCCACCGTTGCGGGTCGTGTATTCCTCCCACCAATGGATCAGGTCGACGATCTTCTGGCCGACCTCGACGCTTTCTGCCCTACGGGTGAGGAGATGCTCGGCGCCATAGATTTCCGGCGTTTCGGACAGGATGCTGGTTCCGCCCTGGCGCACCAGCATGTCTGCGGCAACGCCGAGCGCCGGGTTGGCGGTGAGACCGGAATATCCGTCCGAACCGCCGCATTGCAGCGCGAGGGTCAGTTCGGAGGCCGGCAGGGCCTCGCGCTTCGAGCGAGCGACGAAGGGCAGCATTTCCTTGATGCGGGCAACGCCGGCTTCGACTGCCTTGCGTGTTCCACCGATCTCCTGGATCGTCAGTGACTGGAAATGTTCGCCCTCGGCTATTTTGTAGGTATCCTTCATCCGCGGGATCTGGAAGACCTCGCAGCCAAGACCGATCAGCACGACAGCGCCGAAGTTCGGATGGCTTGCATAGCCCCACTGGGTGCGCGACAGCACATCGAATGCCTCGCCCTTGCCGGCCATGCCGCAGCCCTGGCCATGCGGCAGCGGTACGACACCGTCGATATTCGGATAGTCGTCGAGAATGCCGGAGCGGTTGATCTCGTCAGCGACATAATCCACGACCGTGGCGGAACAGTTCACCGATGACAGGATGCCGATATAGTTGCGGGTGCCCGCGCGGCCATCGGCGCGGCGATAGCCTTCGAAGAAGGCGGGCACTTCGCCCTGGTGCAAGGCATCCGGCGGACCGGCTTCGGAGGCGAAGGCGTAGTCGCGCGCGAAGTCGTCGCCCATCGTGACGTTCTTTTCATGCACCCACTCGCCCGGTTGAATGTCGGTCGAGGCAAAGCCGATGACCTGGCCGAACTTGCGGATGGGCTCTCCCTTGGCAATCGGGCGGCTTGCGACCTTGTGGCCGCGTGGGACGCGGCTTGAGGTCAGGATCTGGCCCTCGACGGGCGATCCCGTAGGCAGATCCGCGATCGTAACCACGATGTTGTCTTGGGTGTTCAGTCTCAGGGTTTTGGCCGACATCTATCAAACCTCCAGAATGGCCTTGATCACGCCGGCTTCCGGCTTCGACCAGGCGGAGAAAAGCTCCACGGCATCGGCAAGCGGCGCGCGGTGGGTGTTGAGTGCACGGGTCGGCACACGGCCGGCCTCTATCTGGCGTACGACTTCGGCGAAATCATCCGGCTGCGCATTGCGGCTGGCGATCAGCGTCACTTCGCGCTTGTGGAAGTCCGGGTCGGAAAAGGTGATGTCCTGCAGGACGACCGACAACAGCACGTAACGCGCACCATGGGCCAGAAAGTTGAAACCACGTTGCATGGGCACGGCATTGCCGGTGGCATCGATGACGACATCATACCACTCCCCGCCGGTCATTCGTTCGGCGGTCTTTTCAGCGTCTGCGTCGGCAAAGATCGTCTCGTCGGCCCCAAGTTGGTCGACGGCAAAAGCCAGGCGGTCTTTGCGCGTGTCCATCACCGTGACATGGGCACCGCGCGCCTTGGCGAAGATGATGGCCGACATACCGATCGGACCGGCACCGGTGATGAGGATGCGGTCTTCGGCAGTGATAGCTCCGCGCTTGACGCCATGGGCACCGATGGCAAGGAACTCTATCATCGCCGCGTCTTCAAGCGGAATATTGCCGGTCGGAATGACATTCTTTTCCGGTATGCAGAGATATTCCGCCATGCCGCCATCACTATGGACCCCGAGAACCGCGATCTTCTGGCAGGCATTGGTAATGCCCTTCCGGCACGCCTGGCAGTGGCCACAGGTAATATAGGGGACAATGTAGACCGGGTCCCCCGCCTTCAGTCTGCTGCCGGCGGGTGCTTCGGCGACGGTTCCGGAAAGCTCGTGCCCCATGACGCGAGGGTATTCGAGAAATGGATGTTTTCCCGCAAAGATGTGAAGGTCGGTGCCGCATATGCCGACATGGCGGATGCGTACCTTCACCTCATTTTCTCCTCGGGCGGGTTCGGCCCGATCCTCGAGTGCAAGCCGGCCGGGCTCGGTACAGACGAGCGCCTTCATGATGAACTCCTGCTATTATCTGGGGGTGTCCTGAACGTGAATGTTACAGCCATGCTGCGACCTCCCGGTTGACGAGGTCGCGCCATGGTCGCGACGTTGCGAGCGGCCGGGGAAAGAGGCCTTCGATAGCCACGAAGCTCGCTGTGTAGTCTTGCGGATCCGCCCCCTGCGCAGCAGACAGCAGTTCGTCGCGGCGCGGATCGTTGCAGTCCTTGAAGCGTATCAGTGCGGCAATCCAGAGGCCGACGACGCGGGCGAAGCTTGCACCGTCATCGCCGGCGGCCAGAGCCTCGACTGCGGGAGAGAAGATCCTCTGCGGCAGTTTCTGGCTGGAATCCATGGCAATCTGGATATTGCGATGGGCGATCGCACGGTTGCTGAACCGCTCGATCAACTGGTTCATGTAGTGGTCGAGATCTATGTCGGGCACCGGGTCGAGCGTTGCCGATGCCACCCGCATATGGTCTCTCGTCATGGCGACGAATTCCGGGTCAGCCATGACGTCGCGCACACAGTCCAGCCCCTTGAGCAGGCCCAGATGGGCGATCATGGTATGGGAGCCGTTGAGCAGCCTGAGCTTCATCTTCTCGTAGGGTTCAACGTTCTTGACGAACAGGGCGCCGCCAGCTTCCCATGACGGACGGGCGGAAATGAATTCGTCCTCGATTACCCATTGCATGAAGGGTTCGGTGTCGAGCGCCAGCGCATCGTTCACGCCAAGCAGGCTTCGGGCACGGAGGCGTGTGTCGTCGGTAGCCGCAGGAACGATGCGGTCGACCATGGAGGATGGAAAGGCACCTTCCGTCTCGATCCAGAGCGCCAGGCGCGGATCATGCCGCTCGGCCATTTCGAGAACCAGTTTGCGCACCACTTTGCCGTTGGACGGGAGGTTGTCGCAGCAGAGCACGGTGAACGGGCGCATACCTCTGTTGCGACGCGCGGCAAGACCGGCCACCAGATAACCTATGGCGCCAACGGGAGCGTCTGGATTGGCGATATCGTTGGCGATTGCCGGGTGGGTCTCGTCGATGCCGCCGGTAGCCGGATGCAGCCCATAGGCCTTTTCGGAGACAGTGAGCGTCACGATGTGAATGGAGGTGTTGGCGAGGTAGGCCAATACCCGCTTGCGGTCACGGGCGGCACATAACCAGTCTATGGTAACACCGACCACCTCGCTGGTCTCCCCATGGCTATCGCGTACTGTGACGGAATAGAGCCCGCCTTGCGCAGCCAACGCTTCGACAGGCTCGGGCGAGCGCAGGTTCACCGCAACGATGCCCCATGGCCCGAATTCGCTCTGCAGTGCGCGCTGGGTGTAGATGCCCTGATGTGCTCGGTGAAATGCGCCGAGCCCGAAATGCAGGATGCCGGGCTGAAGGTCATTACGGTCATAGCCAGGGCGAAGTACGGTGGGCGGGAACTGGGTATCGGCAGAAAGCTGGCTGGTCATCGTCTCATCCCGAATTGACTATTGTTCGAGGATCCTTCGATACCGCGCAATTCTGCTGTGCCGCCTGTGCGGTAATGCGCCACTTTCAGCCCGACCTCTTGTCCTGCTGGCTTGGGGGGCGTCTCTCCCTTAGCCGTCAGGTCACGGTTGCAGAAAAGACGAAAGATCTTCGTCGACATGGTTCATGCCTTCAATTGTGATATTGGGCCTGCGCCAGCTTGTGGCGCAGGCGGGTTTCTCAGCGGATCAAGCCCATTTCGGTCGGCAGCCAAAGGGTGACGACGGGAACGAAGGTGATGATCAGCAATGCGATGAACAGCGGCACCAGCCATGGCAGGATTGCCATCGTCGTGCGCTCGACCGAGAGCTTGGCAACGCGCGACAGGACAAACAGCACCATGCCGAGCGGTGGATGCAGAAGCCCGATCATCAGGTTCAGCGTCATGATCAGCCCGAAATGCACCGGGTCGATATGAAACTGTAGCACCAGCGGCAAAAGGATCGGCACCAGAATGGTGATCGCAGCGATCGTGTCGAGGAAACAGCCGACGAACAGCATCAGCAAGTTCACAAGGATGAGGAAGACCCATTTGCTGTCGGTGATCGACAGGATTGCCGTCGACAGAAGCTGAGCGGTCTGGCTGGCCGTCAGGAGCCAGGCGAAAACCGCGGCGGATGCGACGATGAAGAGTACCGAGGCCGTAGTCTCGATAGTGTCCATCGTGGCCTTGGCGAGCGTTCTGAAAGTCATTGTCCGGTATCGCACGAGACCGAGGAAGAGCGACCAGAGCACGGCTGCCACGGCTGCCTCCGTCGGGGTGAACCAGCCCATCGTCATGCCGCCGATGAGGATGACCGGCGTCATCAAGGCCATGACGGCGGAAAAGTCGAAATACCAGTCGCAGGCGATCAGGATCACCAGGACTATGCCAACCGCTAAGTTGAGCGAGAGCCCGAACAATGTCAGCAGGTAGATGCCGAGCGGCACCATCATGACGACGAGGATCTCGAAGGATGCGCCGGACAGGTTCTTGAGGCTGAAAGGCGTATCCGACCCCCAGCGCTTGACGAAGGCGAACACGGCGACCGTGATCATCATCAGAACGGTCATCACCACGCCCGGCAGGATGCCGGCCATGAACAGCGCGCCGATCGAGACATTGGCCATCATGCCGTAGATGACGAACGGGAGCGATGGCGGGAAGATCGGTCCAAGCGTTGCCGAGGCGGCAGTAACGCCAACCGCGGCCTCGATCGGATAGCCGTGATCCTTCATCGCCTTGATCTCGATCGTGCCGATACCGGCGGCATCCGCGAGGGCGGTGCCGGACATGCCTGAAAACACCACCGAACCGATGATGTTGACCTGGGCAAGGCCACCCTTCATCCAGCCGACAAGGGCAACGGCGAAGGAGTAGATGCGTCCGGTCACGCCGGCAATATTCATGAGGTTGCCGGCAAGGATGAAGAAGGGCACCGCGAGCAGCGGAAAGCTCTCGACGCCGGCGATAAGGCGCTGCGCCGCGATGATGTCGGGCGCGATGCCATAGACGAGAAGATAGGCGAGCGAAGACGTCGCCATGGAGACGGCAACCGGCACGCCGATCAGCATCAGCAGGAGAAATGATCCAACGAGTAGCAGCATGGCTCAGTCTCCGCTCTGGAAGGCTTCGGGTCGCTCAAGTACCGAGTAACCCCGGCGCATATTGGCGACGAAAACCTGGATGGAGCGGAACAGCATCAGCACGAAGGCGGCTAGTACCGAGTAGAAAACGATGCCGCGTGGCAGGGCGATCGTCACCATTTCCTCATCGGCAACGATTTCCATGTAGCGCCACATCAGCCATGAGCCGTAAGCAAAGAAGCCGATGCGGATGAGGTCGACAAGTGTTGCCAGCACGCGTGTCACCCTGGCCGGAAGGTAGTGGTAGAGCACATCGACCTGAATGTGCCGCGACATGCGCACGCACATCACGGCGCCTAGAAAGACCACGCCGATCAGGCAGTTGACCGCGATTTCCTCTGTCCAGGCATAGCTGTCGTTGAGCACGTATCGCGTGAAGAACTGAAGGAAGACGCAGCCGGTCATCAGCCAGAAGAGCGCCAGCGTGATCCAGTCCTCGAAAGCATAGACCTTCAGATCGACCACTGCCGGCGCATCGTCGAACGTATGCGCCAGTTCTTCAGGCGTGACCTGAGTATGAACTTCTTGAATTGTCGTCATGAGCTTGTCCCATTCGTGAGAAGCCGGCGCGGCATTGTTTCAGCCGCGCCGAACGGGATCACTTGATGGCGCGGATGGCTTCCCAGTCGGCCTTGTTGTAGCCGAACTCCTCGAAGGTCACCTTATCGAGGACGTTCTTCTCGAAGTCGGCCTTGTCGACCTCGACGACATTGAGGCCCTTCTTTTTGAAGTCGTCGACGAGCTTGTTTTCACGTTCCTCGATGATCTTCGTCGTCTTGGCGGCGGCTTCCTGCATGACATCGATGAAGATCTTTCGGTCTTCTTCGGAGAGGCTTGCCCAGCGGCTCTTGGAGATGACCGTGTTGAGGTGATCGACGATATGGCCGGTCAGCACGATGTTCTTCTGAACCTCGTAGAACTTCTTGGCTTCGATCGTGGTCAGCGGGTTTTCCTGTGCATCGACGGTGCCGTTCTGGAGGGCCAGATAGACCTCGGCAAAGGCGATCGGCGTCGTGTTGGCACCGCAGGCGCGTGGCATGGCGAGATAGGCAGGCACGTCAGGAACGCGCATCTTCACGCCCTTCAAATCAGCGCACTTCGTGATCGCCGTATTCGAGGTCGTGTGGCGGGTACCGTAATAGCTGACGGCTGCGATGACGTTGCCGGTCTTGTCTTCATAGCCCTTTGCGAGCCGCTTGAAGACATCACTCTTGGTATAGGCGATCAGGTGTTCCGGGTTGCGGAAGATATAAGGGAAATAAGTGACGCCGATCGGCTTGTAGTCGCGGGCGGCAAAGCTCGATCCGGAGATGATGATGTCGACGGTACCGAGCTTGAGGCCCTGGTTGATATCGGCTTCCTTGCCGAGTTGCGACGCCGGGTAGACGTCGATCTTATAGCGGCCGTTGGTGCGTTTTTCGATTTCCTGGGCGGCCCACACCGATTCCGTGTGGAAGGGCTCGGATGTCTCGTAGACATGCGCCCATTTCAGCGTTTCCGTGGCATGCGCCGTCAATGCCGACGCCACGACGATTGCTGCTGCCCCAAGCAGTGCTTTGAATCTCGAACTCATTCTGTCCTCCCGAATAGCGTTCAGATTGCTCCCTTGACCGGCCGCCTCCTCGCGGCTGAGGTCACTCCTCTCTCGTTGGCTCCTCTCCGAAGCTTTCCGAGAATCTCTTCTGCGATTGCGTAAGATGCATGCGCATTGCCTCTCGCGCCGCTGTCGGGTCTCCCGTGGCCAGCGCATCACGAATGACTTTGTGCTCCTCCAGAGCCGCGCGCCATGTATGCGGTCCCTCGAAATAACTGGCGAGCTTCTTGAAGAAGGGCGACGAGCGCTCGTCGTAGATCAGGCCGGTGAACCGGTTCAGCGCAGAATTGCCGATCATCTCGGCAATCGTCGTATGGAAAAGTCGGTCAAGCGTCAGGGCCCGAGTGTTATCGTCCAATACGCCTTCCATCTCCTCAAGAATCTGATTTAGATGTCTGATGCTGTCGGCATCCACGCGCCTTGCAGCCTCTTCAGCAATAGCGCTTTCGATCAGACAGCGAGCCTGAAGGATCTCGAACGGGCCCTCGCTGTCATCGGCGGGAAGCGGTTCACTGGTCACATCTGCCTTCTGGTTGACGTAGACGCCCGACCCCATTCGGATTTGTACCAGCCCTTCGACTTCTAGCACGATAAGTGCTTCCCGTACCGTGGGCCGTGACACGCCGAGACGCTCCGCGAGCTCACGCTCGGCAGGCAGCCTTTCTCCGACCGGAATTTCTCCCGACTGGATCAAAGTGCGAAGCTGTTCCGCCGCCTGACGATAAAGCCGGCGCGGTTCTAGCGCGACAAACATGAAAACCTCCAGGCGCGTCTCTCCTCCCGCGCCGTCTGGTCAAATTGTCTTACCAATTATCATTCGTCAAGTGGTTCTTTAGCAAGGGTTCATCAGGCGGGCATCGGCACGCCGTATCGCCCGGAAAGCTCATGGAAGGCTTGGCGAGTGACCGGGTCGAGCTCGACACCGTGAGCATTCCGATGGCTCGCGACTTTCCATTCACGGTCGCCGGGCGCCATGACGGTTGCGCCTTCCCGGGCAGGAGATGTTCGCAGCGTTTCGACATAGCGTTTCATGCCGGCTTCGAACGTCGCCCGATCACCGAAGGCTTCCGGCAGAATGGCCATGACGAAGGCGCCGAGCTGCCGAGGGGTTTTCATATCCTCACCGTTCATCGGCGGGATGTCGAAGCTGAGCCGCATGCCGGTCAGAACGGCGCTGAAGATTTCCGCTATGCCGGCAAGTGCTGCACCCTTGAAGCCGAAGGCGGCCCCAACTGGCGCCAGCATCTCCGTGAGATTTGCATCCGTGGTGTCCAAGCCTGCGGCGTCGGAGGCGACGCCTTCGGGAAGCGTCGTGCCCGTGCTGCGGTAAAGCAGAACCCGGTTGAAGGGCACGGCGCTGGTCGCCATGTCGAGGAACCACGGGTCTTCGCCGGCAATCGGCACCGCCATGGAAATGGGATTGGTGCCATGGAATCTCGCGGCACCGTCATGCAGCCGGACGAAGCTATCCGAATTGCAGAAGGACAGGCCGATCAATCCCTGTCGTGCTGCTTCGACCGAATAGGCACCGGCGGCGCCGAAATGCGAACTGTTGCGGATGCCGACCGCACCGATGCCGAACTGGCGGGCAAGTTCGATCGCTTTTTTCATCGCTGCGTAGGCGGGTACCGCTCCCTGTGCGTGATCGCCGTCAAGGGTCTCGACCGCACCGAAGCCCGAGGCCTTCTTCATCACCGGGGTCTTGTTGAGCCGGCCGCCTTCCAGGGCTTTGACATAGTGGTCGAGCAGGCGGACGCCATGGCTGTCGACGCCGCAGCGGGTCGCATGCATCATCGCTCTTGTCGTCGCCTCGCATGTTTCGTCATTGGCGCCGCAGGCGGCCAGGATCTGACGGCAGAAGCGATCGAGATCCGACAATGATACGACTTGATGAATGGCGTCCATGACTCTCCCTCGAAATTTATGTCTTTTGTGTACACTAGACATTCTTTTTGCGGGATGCAATTGAATGAGATCTTGAGGGACAGCTTTTTTGGCCCGGTGCGGCATTTCGGGAGGGCTTCATGGCAGGCAAGGCGGGTGGCGCCTCCAGCGGGCGGTCACCGAGGCTCTACCAGAGAGCGTTGCAGGTGATGTCGTCCGAGATCCGTTCTGGCGGGTGGCACAACGCCACGAAATTGAATGAGACCGCCGTCGCGGCCCGTTTCGGTATCAGCCGGGCGCCGGCTCGACAGGCCCTGGTGGAGCTCGAAGCGCTCGGCCTCGTCCGCAAGGCTGAGGGGAGGGGTTATCAGGTCGTCGCCGCGATGGGGTCATTGAGTTCCGGCAGTCCCACTGTATCGAGCGTCGCTGATCGACAACCAGAAGATATGCGGTTGAATTTCCTTGCCAGTTGGGAGCTGATCTACCGACAGGTCGAGCTGGATATTGCCTCCCGCACGTCTTTTGCCGGCTGGAGGGTCAATGAGGCAACGCTTGCCAAAACCTTTGGTGTCAGCCGTACCGTTGCAAGAGAAGTGGTTGCAAGGCTGCAGCAACGCGGCATCGTCAGCAAGGATGAGGCTGGGCGCTGGCAGGCACCGGCACTGACTGCGACCCACATCGCCCAGCTTTATGAACTGCGGTGGACGCTTGAGCCGCTGGCTCTCGTACAGGCCTTGCCAAGATTGCCGGACGGGCTGCTTCCGCAATTGATGGCCGATCTGGAGCAGGCTATCGCGGCGGGCGAGGGAGCTGATTGGGAGATACTGGATCGTATCGAGCAGCAGCTTCATAGCCAGCTGCTCGGTCATTGTGGGAACCCGCCGCTGATGCAGGCGATCAGTCTGCCGCAGGCAATTCTTGTCGCTCACCACCGGCTTTATCAGCCGAAGGCTTCCGGCGCCCCCGAGGAGCCCTTTCTGCTCGAACATTTCAAGATCTTCGAGTGCCTGCTGGTTGGAAAGGTGGGAGATGCGGCGCAGGAGCTGGCGAGCCATCTGCGGATATCCAGCGAGCGGGCAATCGAACGCATTGCGGGTCGTGCGCGCACGCTCTCGCTTCCGGACCTTCCCTATCTGGAGCGCCTGCGCGACATCGATTTCAGTTGAACAGAGACTTCATTGGGAGGAGCCAATATGAAGATCAAGTCGCTTGAACCGTTCATTCTTCACCTGCCGCTGACATCGGCTTCGATCTCCGACTCGACCCACAGCATTACCCATTGGGGCGTGGTTGGGGTCGCGATCACCACGACGGATGGCCTGACGGGTTACGGCTTCACCGGTACCCACGCACATCTGGCCTCGGACAGGCTGATCACGGCCTGTATCCGGGATTGCTATGCACCTCTGCTGATCGGCGAGGATGCCAGTGAGCATCAACGCCTCTGGACCAAGCTTGCGCGCCATCCCTCGCTGCAATGGGTCGGCCGGGCAGGGATCACCCATCTCGCGCTTGCCGCGGTCGATGTGGCGATCTGGGATCTCAAGGCGAAAAAGGCAGGCCTGCCGCTCTGGGCCTACCTTGGTGGGGCAAGAACCGAAGCGCTCGAGGCCTACAACACCGATATCGGCTGGCTGTCATTCTCGCTGGAGGAGTTGCTTTTAGGCTCTGTCCGTGCCGTCGAGCAGGATGGCTTCACCCGGATCAAGCTGAAGGTCGGTCACGACGATCCGAATATCGATGTGGGCAGGCTTGAAGCCGTGCGCAAGCGACTGGGCCCGAATGTCCGCATCGCCATTGACGGCAACGGGAAATGGGACCTGCCGACCTGCCTGCGTTTCTGCGAGCGGGCGCGCGATCTCGATATCTACTGGTTCGAGGAGCCCATGTGGTATGATGATGTGGAAAGCCATCGTCTGTTGGCGCGCTCGTCGACCATCCCGGTCGCGCTTGGCGAGCAGCTTTATACGGTCGATGCGTTCCGCAGCTTCATCAATGCCGGCGCAGTGGCTTACGTACAACCCGATGTGACGCGGCTCGGCGGAATAACCGAATATATCCAGGTTGCCGATCTGGCGCGGGCAAATCGCTTGCCGGTTGTGCCGCATGCGGGTGAAATGAGCCAGGTACATGTGCATCTGAGCTATTGGCACCCGGCCTCGACAATTCTCGAATATATCCCCTGGATCAAGGATCATTTCGAAGAACCGGCGGATGTGGTCGGCGGGATCTACAAAAGGCCGCAGCGCCCCGGTGCCGGCACGACCGTACTTGCCGAAAGCTTCTCCCGCTACGGCAAGAGCCTTTCCTGAGCAAAGCCTTGCCGCTAAAACAGATCTGCCGCCCGGAGGCGGCAGATTGGGGCGGGACTTGCGTCCCATCCAAGCCTTGGGAGGCTTATTCTGCCGGCTGCAGTCCGCCGGTAGCACCGTCGCTGGAACCCGAAGCAAGTGCGGCATCCAGCATGCCCTTGTCGAGTTCACCTTCCCAGCGCGCAACGACGATGGTCGCGACCGCATTGCCAACGAGGTTGGTCAGAGCGCGGCATTCCGACATGAAGCGGTCGATGCCGAGGATCAGCGCCATGCCGGCGACCGGTACTGCCGGAACGACCGAGAGTGTGGCGGCAAGCGTGATGAAGCCTGCTCCGGTGATGCCGGCAGCGCCCTTCGAGCTCAGCATCGCAACGAGCAGCAGCAGGATCTGGTCGGTGAGCGACAGATCGATGCCGGTTGCCTGGGCAATGAACAGCGACGCCAGCGTCATGTAGATATTGGTGCCGTCGAGGTTGAAGGAGTAGCCGGTCGGGATGACGAGGCCGACAACCGAGCGCCGGCAGCCGGCGCGCTCCATCTTCTGCATCAGGCCCGGCAGGGCGGCTTCCGACGAAGAGGTGCCGAGAACCAGCAGCAGTTCTTCCTTGATGTAGCGCAGCAGCGCAAGGATCGAGAAGCCGTTATACTTGGCAACAGCGCCCAGAACCACCAGCACGAAGAGCAGCGACGTGATGTAGAAGGTGAGGATCAGGAAGGCGAGATTGGCGACCGAGCCGATGCCGTACTTGCCGATGGTGAATGCCATGGCGCCGAAAGCGCCGATCGGCGCAGCCTTCATCAGGATCGCGACAAGGCGGAAGATCGGTGCGGTGAGCGCGGTCAAAAGATCGGTGACCGGCTTGCCCTTTTCGCCGACCATGCCGAGCGCGATGCCGAACAGGACGGAGAAGAACAGGACCTGCAGGATGTCACCCTGGGCGAAGGCGCCGATGATCGTGTCCGGGATGATGTTCATCAGGAAGCCGGTAACGGTCGTCTCGTGTGCCTTGCTGGCATAGGCCGCGACTGCCTTGCTGTCGAGCGAGGCGGGGTCGATGTTCATGCCGGCGCCCGGCTGCAGGATGTTGCCGACGATGAGGCCAACGACGAGCGCAAGCGTCGAAAACACCAGGAAGTAGATCATCGCTTTGCCGGTGACGCGACCGACCTTCTTCAGGTCGGACATGCCGGCAATGCCGGTTGCGACAGTCAGGAAGATCACCGGTGCGATGATCATCTTGACCAGCTTGATGAAGGCGTCGCCGAGCGGCTTCAGGCTGGCGCCGACATCCGGATAAAAATGGCCGATCAGAACGCCGGCGATGATCGCGACGACGACCTGGAAATAGAGGTGCCGGTAGAATGGCAGGGGTGCACGCGGCTGCGTGGATGCGGGTACTTCAATCATTATTGTCCTCCATCGCGCCGCAACCAACTATCTGGCTCTTCCCGGGCGCATTGATGTCAAAATTGAGAATTGCAAAGTGTGTGCCAGTTTGCCGCCTGCGACATAACGTCTTGATTTCAATGGAGTTGAGGGGCGCGGCTGCAGACCTTTTCTAAGGCTGTGCGATTTTTCGCACGGTTTTATTTGCGACATGTGCGGATTTGTGCTCATTGGTGCGAATGATGAATGAACAGCGCATAGCCCATACGGGGTCCATTCGGCGCACCTGGATCGCCTTCGGGCTGGTGTTCGTCTTGTTCTGTGCCGCCGTCTTTTATGTGGCAGGCGTGTATGGGCAGGCGTCCGCGCTGAAGGCTCTGTCTGTTCAAGGCAGGACGGAGGCCAGTTTGAAGGTTGCGCTTCTCCAGGCCGTTCTCGAAAGGCCGAGAGCGCTGCCGCTCTTGCTGGCGAAGGATCGCGACGTCGAGGATACGCTCGCCGGCAGCGACGAGGCCAAGAGGATCGCGCTCGATCGCAAGCTTGTCGATCTGGTCGTGCCGACCAAGGCTGCGGTGATCTATGTCGTCAATGCCGATGGCATCGCGATTGCGGCCAGCAACTGGCAGGAAGAGAAGAGTTTCGTCGGCAACGACTATCGGTTCCGAAGCTATTTTTCGCAGGCGATGAGAGAGGGCGGGGCGGAGCATTTCGCACTCGGCTCTGTCAGCAATCGGCCGGGTCTCTATATATCGCATCGGGTAGGATCGGCAGAGAATCCGCTTGGCGTTGTCGTCGTCAAGATGGAATTCGATCAATTGGAAAGCGACTGGCGCGATACGCGGCGTCCGTCCTTCGTCACCGACAACAATCACGTGGTACTTGTTACCAGCATTCCATCCTGGCGCTTCATGACGGCCGAGCCGCTGCCCCCGCAGCGCATCGACGCCATCCGGCAGAGCCTGCAATTCGGCGATGCGCCGCTTGTGCCGCTGCCGATCGCCCGCCTGCAATCGCTGGCGCAGGATGCCTCCGTCGTTCGCGTGTTTCTGCCGGGCGGAGGAGCAATTCGTTACCTACAGATCACGGTGCCGGTTTCCACGACCGACTGGGATCTGCAATACCTCCTGCCCGTGGACGGTGCGATTGCTGCCGACATGCGCGAGTACCGATTGCTCGGGACGCTGGTATTGCTCGGGGTCTTTTCTGTCGCCGCAATCTGGATCCGGCGCCGTCACGTGGCTCTTCTCGCGATTGTCCGCGAACAGGTCGCTCGCGAGGAGCTGGAGCGGCGCGTTGAGGAACGGACGCGGGATCTCAGTCAGGCGCGCGACCGGCTGCAGGCCGAAATATCCAACCACAAGTCGACTGAGGCAAAGCTGCAGGTGGTGCAGCAGGACCTCGTCCAAGCGAACCGCCTTGCCATTCTCGGGCAGGTTGCGGCAGGCGTGGCCCACGAGATCAACCAGCCGGTGGCGACGATCCGTGCTTATGCCGACAATTCCAAGATCTTTCTCGCGCGGCAACAGGTGGAGTTGGTTCAGGAAAACCTCGACTTGATCGCTCGCCTGACCGATCGTATCGGCGCCATTACCGATGATCTCAAGGCCTTGGCAAGGCGGGGGCGCACAGCAGCAGAACCGGTTTCACCGGCCGACGTGCTGGACGGAGCGCTGCTGCTTTTAAAAAGCCGGTTCGCCGCTCCGCTCGGCATGCTTCAGGTCGAACCCATTGGCGCCGACCTGAAGGTGATGGGCGGCCGTCTGAGGCTCGAGCAGGTTTTCATCAACCTCCTGCAAAACGCGCTGGAGGCGGTGGAGAGCCGCGAGGGTGGGCTCGTGACTGTGTCGGCCGCGTCTACCGACAACGAAGTGGCGATCACCGTTGCGGATAATGGGCCGGGCATTGCCGGGACAATCCTCGCTTCCCTGTTCCAGCCGTTCAACTCGACGAAGGAAAAGGGGCTCGGTCTCGGTCTCGTCATCTGCAAGGACATTGTGGCCGACTATGGCGGGCGACTGACCGTTGATACAGACGAGCGGGGTACCCGCTTTACCGTGCATTTGAAAAGGGCTTGAGCCATGGAAGCGTCCACTCCGGTATTGCTGATCGACGACGACAGGGATCTGTTGCGCGCGACCGCGCAAACGTTGAGCCTTGCAGGGTTCGACGTCAGATCCTTCTCGTCCGGCAATGAGGCACTGGTTGATCTGGACGAGAATTTCACCGGCGTCGTCGTTTCCGATATCAGAATGCCCGGCATTGATGGCCTGCAGCTGTTCGAGCGGATTTCCGGATTTGACCCGGAACTTCCCGTCGTGCTGATGACAGGGCACGGAGATATCCCCATGGCCGTCAAGGCGATACAGGATGGTGTCTACGATTTTCTGGCGAAACCCTTCCCGGCAGAACGACTGGTGCAATGCGTCCGCCATGCCGCGGAAAAGCGCGGACTTGTGATCGAGAACCGCCGTTTGAAGGCCGCCGGCAACAATGGTGATGATGGGCTCCCGCTGCTCGGCCAGACGCCGGTCATGGAGCGCCTGCGCCACATGCTGCGGCAGATTGCCGATACGGATGTGGATGTTCTGGTGACGGGCGAGACCGGCACCGGCAAGGAAGTCGTCGCGAGTGCTCTTCACGCCTGGAGCCGCCGGGCAAAATCCAATTTCGTGGCGCTGAACTGTGGCGCTCTGCCGGAGCAGGTGATCGAAAGCGAGCTCTTCGGTCATGAGCCCGGCGCCTTTACCGGTGCCCAGAAGAAGCGTATCGGGCGGATCGAGCATTCCAGCGGCGGCACGCTCTTTCTCGACGAGATTGAGAGCATGCCGCTTTCCACTCAGGTCCAGATGCTGCGCGTTCTCGAGATGCGTGAGGTGACGCCGCTCGGGACGAACGAGGTGCGCCCGGTCGATCTGCGGGTTGTGGCGGCCTCCAAGGTCGATCTTGGGCATCCCGACCAACGGGCCAGCTTTCGGGAAGACCTCTACTACCGGCTCAATGTCGTGACATTGACCATCCCTCCGCTCCGCGAGCGTCGGGACGATATACCGCTTCTGTTCAATTATTTCGCCAGAAGAGCTAGCCGACGTTTCGATAGGCCACTGCCGGGTGTCCCGCGCACAGTGCTGGAGCATTTAAGGGAGCATTATTGGCCGGGTAATGTCCGTGAGCTGTCCCACTATGCGGAACGATTCGTCCTCGGACTGGAGCCTAGTCTGCCAACGCCGTCGGCGCAGGCGGGGCTGGGGTTTGAGTGTGGCGCGCTTCCCGAGCGTCTAGAACGCTACGAAGCCGATATAATCCGCGAAACGCTGACGGAATATGCCGGAGACGTGCAGCAAACGATCGCCGCACTCGGAATTCCGCGCAAGACGTTTTACGACAAGCTTCAACGTCACGGTATCGTCAGGAGTGACTACGCCGATCGGCGATGAATTCTATTTGAAACAATAGCTTAACGTTCAATTTTGGAGCTGCGGCGAGAATTTTTTTGCCGGGTCCCGCCTAAAATGGCGCGCAAAACACCCTCTCGGAAACGCCTGGTTAAGGTTTTCTTTTTATTAACGGGGTCCGGTGTGATCACGTTGTTTGATGGTTTAGCGTAGCATGCATTTTCCGCCTTCCCGCAAAGACATTTCTCCAATCGAAAGCGCCAATAGCAGCGACGAGCAGGACTTCGCCGCAGCAAATGATGCCGAGCGGCCGTTGCCGCTGCCGGTGCCCATTCCGGCGGTCGAACTAGATCCGGCAAAGTTGCCGACATGGCAGCGCGCCTTCATCCTCGCCCCGAATGTGCGTTTCACCCGCACGCCCGGGCATGGTCCGGCCAAGGCTCTGCCGACCGTTCGCGAACGGATCGCGAGCATGGTTGCGCAGTCTGAAACAAAGCCCGCAGAACGGGCGCAGACGAAGAAGAATTCCAATGATGCAGGTTCCCAGGTGAATAATCTTCAGCGCCGGCTCGCCCAGGCTTTCGTCCCGGAGAAAGCGCCGGTCCCGGCCCCAGTCGTCCAGTCGGATGATGTCGCCGCCCGTCGAGCAATCGAGCAGGCCCAGAATCAGCGCATCCCTGCCGTCGCCAAGCCGCCGGCGGCAGAGGCCTCGGCTCCTGTCATCACGGCACCGATTGCCATCACGGAGCCGATCGTCACGGCAGCCGTCGCGCCTGCTCCAACCCGTCGGATGACATCGGTTCCCGATCACCTGATCTGGGAAATGATGAGCCTCGGCGCGTCGGAGAATATTGAAGCCGGCATTTCCCGCCGGGCCCTGCCTGCATCGCAGCCGCAGCCGCAGCATGCCGCTGTGATCGCTCCTGCCGCGGCCCCCGTGAAGCCGAATCCGACGAAACCCGGCGCGTCGGCCCTCGCTCCGACCATTCAGCGCTTCGTGCCGCCGGCGCCGCTTGTCGAGGACGTAGTCGTCATGCCGGCCCCGGCCCCGGAAGCGCCGCAGATTGATGCACCGTCCGCTATCCATCTTTACCGTCAAGTGTCTGTCCGGCAGTTCGTTCCGGCGCCGATTGAAGTCGAGCCGCAGACATTTCAGACTGACAGCGTAGCAAGCTATGAAGAGCCGCAGGTCGTGGAACCGGCTCCGGTCTTCCACGGGATCGATGCTGAGCCCGTCGCTGCACCGGTAGCACGCAAGCCGCGCCTTCAGACCTTCACCGAGGATTATACCTTCCCGGATATCGATCTGTTGCAGCCGGCAGCACCGCGCGAAGAGCAGACGATGAGCCAGGAGGCGCTGGAGCAGAGCGCCGGTATGCTCGAAAGCATTCTCGAGGACTTTGGCGTCAAAGGCGAGATCATCGACGTGCGGCCGGGCCCGGTCGTGACGCTTTATGAGTTCGCTCCGGCTCCCGGCGTGAAATCGTCTCGGGTGATGAACCTGTCGGATGACATCGCCCGCTCGATGTCAGCCCTTTCGGCCCGTGTCGCGGTCATTCCCGGCCGCAATGTCATCGGCATCGAACTGCCGAATGTCGAGCGCGAAACCGTCTACCTGCGCGAACTGGTCGAGAGCAATTCCTATATCGGCACCGATTATCGCCTGCCGCTCTGCCTTGGCAAGACGATCGGCGGCGAACCGGTGATCGCCGAGCTCGCTAAAATGCCGCATCTTCTCGTCGCCGGCACGACCGGTTCCGGCAAGTCGGTTGCGATCAACACGATGATCCTGTCGCTGCTCTACCATCTTCGTCCGGAAGAGTGCCGGCTGATCATGGTAGACCCGAAGATGCTGGAACTGTCCGTCTATGACGGCATCCCGCATCTTCTGACACCGGTCGTGACCGACCCGAAAAAGGCCGTACTGGCGCTGAAATGGGCCGTGCGCGAGATGGAAGAGCGCTATCGCAAGATGTCGCGCCTCAATGTCCGCAATATCGACGGCTTCAACGCCCGCGTTGCCGAGGCACGCAACCGCAACGAGACGATTATGATCAGCGTGCCGGTTGGTTTTGACCGCTCGACCGGCGAGCAGGTCTTCGAGGAGCAGTCGCTCGATTTGACAGCATTGCCTTATATCGTCGTCATCGTCGACGAAATGGCCGACCTGATGATGGTGGCCGGCAAGGAAATCGAAGGGGCGATCCAGCGTCTGGCGCAGATGGCGCGTGCGGCCGGCATCCACTTGATCATGGCGACCCAGCGTCCGTCCGTCGATGTCATCACGGGCACGATCAAGGCGAATTTTCCGACCCGCATCTCCTTCCAGGTCACGTCCAAGATCGACAGCCGTACGATCCTCGGCGAGCAGGGTGCCGAGCATCTGCTGGGCCAGGGCGACATGCTGCATATGAAGGGCGGCGGACGCATCGCCCGTGTCCATGGACCTTTCGTCTCGGATTACGAAGTCGAGAAGGTCGTGGCGCATCTGAAGACGCAGGGCCAGCCATCCTATCTCGGCAGCGTGACCGAGGACGAGGAAGACGACGGTATCGAGGAGGAAGAGGACGCAGCTGTCTTTGACCAGACCTCGATGGGCGCGGAGGACAATAGCGACGATCTCTATGAGCGCGCCGTCAAGATCGTCCAGCGGGACAAGAAGTGCTCGACGTCCTACATCCAGCGCCGTCTCTCCATTGGCTACAATCGTGCCGCCTCGCTGGTCGAACGGATGGAGAAGGAAGGGCTGGTTGGCGCCCCGAACCATGTAGGCAAGCGTGAGATCCTCGGGTCTCAGCCGAATCGCACCGGCGAGGAGTGATCGTGGGAGGGCCGTTTAGGCGGCCTTCCATCGCATCAGAGATCGTTCGAGAAGCGACAGAAGATCGAAGACCAGAATGGCCAGGGCGGCCACGAGAAGGGCGCCCTGAAGGATGAAGGCAAGATTGTTGGATTGAAGTCCGGCAATAATGACTTCGCCGAGCGTCTTTGCCGCAACCGTTGAGCCGATCGTGGCCGTGCCGAAGCCGACGACCGCGGATATCTTGATGCCGCCGACGATCATCGGAAGGCTGAGCGGCAATTCCACCTGCCGAAAAGTCTGAAGAGACGTCATGCCGCTGCCTCTGGCTGCGTCGACAACGTTGCCGGGCACCGTTGTGAGTGCCGTCATCGTATTCTCGAAGATGGGCAAAAGCGCGTAGAGAAACAGTGCGAACAGCGTCGGTCCGTTGCCAAAGCCCATGGCCGGGACGGCTAGGGCGAGCACGGCGACCGGCGGGAATGTCTGGCCGATATTCACGACAGTGCGCGCAAGCGGCAGGAACTCCGCACCGAACGGCCGGGTCACGAGGATGGCCAACAGAACCGCGATAACGGTGGCCAGCGCGGTTGAGGCAAACACCATTTCCACATGTTGCAGCGCAAGTGCTGCGAGATCCCCTTGATTGTAAATCGCCGGCGCATTGGCCTGGATCAACGGTTTGAAGGCAAAGGCAAAGCTATCCGGAGACGCGAGGAACCCGATGAGCAGCGCCAGAAGAGCGATGCGCGGGATGAAACTCAGAGCCCTCATTGCGGCCTGACCGCGTTGGCAAGCAGTGTCTGCAGGCGAACGCGACCGACCGATCGGCCATCCGGAGAGACAACCGGCAGCGCCTCTGCGCCGCTCCACATCAGCGCTGCCATAGCCTCCTGCTGCGTCCTGTCGCTGGTGATCGGCTCACCTGTGGCGTCACCCATCTCGACGGCGGAGGCGACGGTTGCGAGCGAAAGCAGCCGGAAAGGCCGGTCGAATGTTCCCACGAGCCCTTCAACAAATGGCGTGGCCGGTGTCGTCAGAAGGTCGATCGGGCGGCCATATTGCAAAAGCCTGCCCTTATCCATGACCGCGATCCTGTCTCCGAGGTGAAAGGCCTCGTTGATATCATGGGTCACGATGACGATCGTCGTGCCGAAGCGTTTCTGGATGGCGAGAAGCTCGTCCTGTGCCTTGCCCCTTAGGACCGGGTCGAGAGCCCCGAACGGCTCGTCCATCAACAGGATCTGGGGTTCGGCCGCAAGAGCGCGAGCGACGCCGACGCGCTGCTGTTGCCCGCCTGAAAGCTGATGCGGATAGCGATTGGCGAAGATGGCGGGATCAAGCTGAAAGAGGTCGAGCAATTCGGCAATCTTGGCATCGATCCGTGATTTTTCCCATTTCAGCAGCCGCGGCACGGTAGCAATATTGTCGGCTACGCTTCGATGCGGAAACAGGCCGTGTCCCTGGATCGCATAGCCGATCCGGCGCCTCAATTCGTGACCCGGTATCTGCCGCGTATCCTGTCCGCCTATCAGGATCTCTCCCTCATCCTGGCAGACGAGCCGGTTGATCATGCGCAGCAGCGTCGTTTTTCCCGAGCCGGAGGTGCCGACCAAAACGGCAACCGATCCTTCCGGCATCGTCAGGGAAACGTTATCCACGACGGCCTTGCCGCCGTAGCGCTTGGTAATGGAGCGGATATTGATCATGCCGATTGGGCCTCCGTGCCGGGCGCGGTGCTGAAGTCCACCAGCGCATCCAGCACGATGGCGGCGACGAAGGACATGGCGACGGTCGGCAGTGCCCCGAGCAGGACGAGATCCATTGCCGACTGGCCGAGACCCTGGAAAACGAAGACGCCCATGCCGCCGCCGCCAATCAGGGCGGCAATCGTTGCCATGCCGATATTCTGGATGAGGACGATGCGGATCGCGGCCAGCAGGCTCGGAAAGGTCAGCGGAAATTCGATTAGCGCGAGGCGCTGCAGATCGGTCATGCCGGCACCGCGCGCGGCGTCATTGGCCTCGGCAGGTACATTCTCCAGGCCTGCAACGGTATTGGCGACGACTGGCAGGAGCGAATAGAGCACCAGTGCGACAAAGGCGGGAGCGGTGCCAATGCCCGATACGCCGATCGCGGCAACGCCCGGAACATGCATCGCCACCCAGCCGAGCGGCAGGATCAGCAGGCCGAACAGCGCAATCGACGGGATCGTCTGCAGAATGTTGAGCGAGTTGAGGAGGACTGCACGCAACCAGCGAACGTGGTGAGAGATGATGCCGAGCGGCAGACCGATGATGAAAGCCACCAGCATGGAACCGAGCGCCAATAGCGCATGCCTCGACATTTCCGCCCAGAAAACATCGGATCTGTTGGCATATTCCTTCATCACGGAAATGTCGGACAGGATGCCGGATGCGAATATGCCCCCGAGCGCGGCCGTCACGAGAGCAAGTAACCATAATCGCTTGGCGGGAGACAGTCGCAGCTTGGCGAGCACATCGACGGCAGCGAGAGAAAGGCTGAAGGCCAGAAGCCAGAAACCCGATCCCGGCGATACGCGGGCGTAGGCATTTCCGGCCGGAAGCTGCGCATGGCCGGCCCAGCCGAGAGCGGCGATGCCGCCGACAAGGCCGAGCGCGGCAACGGCGAGCCGCACCGCCTGAGGCAGTCGTATGACCAGACAGAAGGCGACAATGACCAAGGCTGTCGCAAGCGCGGGGCCGCCCATTAACGGAAGTGCGTCGATCAGCGGGCGGCCTTGCCCCTGCAGGATACGGTTGGGCTTCACCACGACGAAAGGCAGGGCGAAGGTCGACACGAGCACGAGTGCTGCCATCAGCACGCCGGTCTTTTCAATGCCTGTCCGCAAGCCGCTGCCCTTTCCGTCTGCAGGGAAACCGGTCTGGTCTATTTCAGAAAACCGTTCTTCTTCAGGAAGTCCTCGGCCACAGTCTTGGCCGGCTCACCACCCACCTGGACGCGGCCGTTCAAGTCCTGCAGCGTTACGAGATCGAGCTTTTCGAAGACCGGTTTCAGAAGTTCGGCGATTTGCGGGTTTTTCTCCAGCGTGGCCTGGCGGATGATCGGCGCCGGCTGATAGACCGGCTGGACCTTCTTGTCGTCGTCAAGCACGACAAGTCCGGAAGGTGCGATACCGCCATCGGTTCCGTAGACCATGGCCGCATTGGCACCGTTGGTCTGGTTTGCCGCAGCGGCGATCGTGGCCGCCGTATCGCCGCCGGAAAGCGTGATCAACTGATCGGGTTTCAGCTTGAAGCCATAGGTCGTCTGGAACGCGGGAAGTGCGGCAGCCGAATTGACGAATTCTGCCGATGCGGCGAGAACGATCTTGCCGCCACCGGCAATGAACTTGCCGAAGTCCGTCAGCGTCTTCAGCTTATCCTTTTCGGCGACATTCTGGCGGACGGCGATGCCCCAGGTGTTGTTTGCCGGCGATGGTGTCAACCAGACGATCTTGTTGGCGTCGAAATCGAGTTTCTTGACGGTCTCGTAGGCCTGTTTCGGATCTTTCCAGGCCGGATCGTCAGCCTTCTGGAAGAAAAACGCGCCGTTGCCCGTATACTCCGGATAGATGTCGATCTCGCCCGCGGTGATCGCCTTGCGCAGCACCGGCGTCGCGCCGAGCTGAATGCGGTCGGTCGCGTCGATATTGTTGGCCTTCAGCACCGACAGGATGATATTGCCCAGCACGCTGCCTTCGGTATCGATCTTCGATGAGACGACGATCTGCGCGGAGGCAGTCGTGGCGGAGAGGGAAAGTGCAATCAGCAGTCCTGCGAATTTGGTGGTAAGCGACATCGTGATTTCCCTAGACTTGTGCTCAGGCCTTCTGGCCGGGCGGTACGTGGTTATTTCGCCATAAAGCTAGCGCGGGGACCGCGAGTGTCGAGAACGTTTCGTCTGTGCTTCGCGCTTTCCGAGAAAAAACTTGGCCAAAAAAGTCTGCAGCGAGTGCGATCAACGTGCTGAATTCGCCGCCGAAATTTAAAGCATGCTGATATTCGCCTCTGTCCACGAGTGCTGTCTGAAACAGGTCTGGGCGAGGCTGGTCGCCTTTCCCGCTTGTTCGAAACCTCAATTGCACCGTTTTCCGCCCTCCGCTTGGACGTGATGAGCCACATCGAGGTTAAGACGTTTTGGCCTCACCTCAGTGCGTGATAGCGGCGATTGAGATAGAGCAGGGAATGCCCGTCCTGATCCTGGCGGATTGCCTCAACCTCGCAGATCAGAATGTCGTGGCTGCCGCCGTCCGACACGCTGCGAATGCGGCAATCGATCGATGCAAGCGCGCCATCGAGTGCAGGGGCGCCGGTCGAAAGGTTGCTCCACGCGACCGGCGCAAAGCGTTCCTCGACCGGTGTCTTGCCGCCAAAGAGCCGGCTCAGGGGCTCGTGCTCGGCGGCCAGCACATTGATGCAGACAACGCCATTCTCCCTGACTGCTGCATGGGCTGACGAAGACCTGTTGAGGCATACCAGCATGGTCGGCGGATTGTCGCTGACACTGCAGACGGCCGTCGCCGCAAATCCCGCCCGCCCTGCCGGGCCATCGGTCGTGACGATATTGACAGCTGCACCGAGCCTGGACATTGCCTCTCGGAAATCGGACCTCACATCGGGCAGCTGTATCTCTGCCAGTTCGGTGGTGGCGAGGGAGGGGGAAGCGACTTGCTGGTTCATCTTTGTCATGTCAGCTTGGTTTGCCGTTGGAGAGCAGGTAGTCAACCACAGTCTGGTTGAAAGGAAGCGGATCGACCACGTTGACCGCGTGGGCGCCGAAATCGGAGAGAACGAGTTCCGCATTCGGCAGATGCCGGGCCAGATGCTCGGAGCGGCTATAAGGCACCAGAAGATCATCCTTCGTTGCCACGATCAGCGTCGGTATCTTCACCTCCGCGAGCCGTGCATCGATATCGAACGCTCGCAACGCGGCGATGCGGCGAAGGATATTCTCCCGTCCCTGGAAATGTCGCAGTCCGTGCGCCTCTTCATCCGCAAGTCTTGCGGCATTTTGCGCCATCCAGATGGCCGGATAGAGAAACAGCGGTTGGGCCTTGATGAAGGCTTCCACGCCGGTGTTTTCCAGAAGCGCGATACGGGTATCGAAGCAGCGGCCGGAATGGGGATCCGCCTTGCTCCACGCGTTGACCAGAACAAGACTGTCGATCATTTCGGGTCGGCGAAGAACGATGTCGAGGCCGATCAGACCGCCGAGCGCGTGCCCCATGAAGCTGAAATGCACAAGGCCAAGTTCGCCGACAATCTCCAGCACATCGTCTGCCATGGCCGATATGCCGCCGGTCTCGGGCACTTCGCCGCCGGTGCGGCCGCAGCCGCGGTGGTCGTAGGTGACCACCCGGAAATGTGGCGCAAGCGCGCCGATCTGCGGCGTCCAGTAGGCACCCGATCCGCCGAGACCGGATGACAGGATGATCGTCGGCGCGGCGGCATCGGTCCGGCCGTGAATGTCGTAATGCATGATCTGCCTCTGGCTGATTGAAGAGGGAGGCGTGCCTCCCTCCGGCTTACTTGCCGATATGGGCGACGGTTGCGATTTCCACCAGCGCGTCGGGCTTCACCAGTCCGCATTGGATGCAATAGCGGGCCGGCTTGTCGCCGGGGAAATATTCGGCATAGACCTTGTTGACCGCCTGATAGTTCGCCCAGTCGGTGATGAAGATATGGTTCATCGTGACATCCTCCATCGTGCCGCCGGCGGTTTCGATGACGGCCTTGATGACTTCCAGCACGTGACGGGTCTGGGCGCCGGCATCGCCGACATGGACGACGTCGTTGTTCTTGTCGAAGGGCAGGGTACCCGACACGTAGACGACGCCATCCGCCAGCGTACCCGGTGAATAGGGGGCTATCGGCTTCTGGGTGCCTTCGGGCACGATGATCGACTTCGGCATTGTCACTCTCCTCTTCGATGGTTCTCAGGCTTCCGCAGGCGCAGCCTGGGAAATCACGGCACAGAAATCGTTGACGGTGGCGACCCAACCGAAGAATTTCTCGACATTGTAGACCGTCGCCTGCTGAATGAAGTCGGGACCGAGATGATGGGTCGCGTCTTCCAGCATCACGCCGAAATATTCGAGATGGAAAGCGTCGCGCAGCGAGCTCTCGACGCAGACATTGGTGGCGATGCCGACGAACACGAGATTGCGGATGCCGCGGGCGCGCAGGACGCTGTCCATGTTGGTGTTGAAAAAGCCGCTATAACGGGTCTTCGGCACCAGGATGTCGCCCGGCTGCGGTTGAAGTTCGTCGACGATGGCGTAGTCCCAGGTGCCCTTGGCGAGAAGCTTGCCCTGCATGTCGGGATTGGCGCGCATGTGCTTGAGCGCATTCGATTTGTGCCAGTTCGGAGAGCCGGGGCCACCGGCTTCGACATAGTCCTTGTCCCAACCGTTCTGGAAATAGATGACCGGCACGCCGGCAGCGCGCGCGGCATCGAGCGTCTTCTTGATATTGGCGATCGTGCTCTTGGCGCCGGAAATGTCGAAACCGGCGAGATCGACATAGCCGCCTTCGGTGGAATAGGCGTTCTGCATGTCGACCACGACCACGGCCGTTTCCGTTGGCTTCAGCGTGATCGGCTCGGGCCGGGCCGGGAGCGTGACGCTCTGCAGCTTCTCCTTCGGGCTCTGATATCCTGCGACGGCGCTCATTCTGCGGCCTCCAATGCCTGGGTAACATGCTTGCGGCTTTTCATCAGCGGCTGGATGAACGTGCCGAATTTTTCCACACCCTCGACGAAATCGTCGAAGGTCAGCATCACGCCACCGGTGCCCGGTACCGTGGCCATTTCATCGAGCATCGCCGCCACTTCCTCATAGGAGCCGATCAGGGTTCCCATGTTGATGTTGACGGCAGAAACAGGGTTCGACATGTGGCGGACATTGGTGTCGGAACCGGACTTCGTATCGGCCGCACTCTGCAGGCCGAGCCATTTGATGGCCTCGTCATCGGCGCCGGCCTTGTAATGCTCCCACTTTGCCCATGCATCCTCGGATTTCTCCTCGGCAAGGATCATGGTGAGCACGAAGGAACGGACGTCGCGGCCGGTTTTTTCCGTCGCTGCCATCAGCCGCTGATTGGTCGCCTCGAACGCGGTCGGCGTATTGATACCGACGCCGAAGCAGAAGCTGTAATCGGCAAACTTGGCCGAGAAGGCGAGGCCCTTGTCGGAGGAGCCGGCGCAGATGAGCTTCACGTCACCCTGCGGCGTCGGCTTCATCTGGCAATCATCCATCTGGAAGAACTTGCCCTTGAGATCCGACTGCCCGAAGGTCAGGAGGTCCTTCAATACGGTTGTGTATTCGGTCAGGTATTCGTAACGATCACCGAAATAGTCGTCGCCCGGCCACAGGCCCATCTGGCTGTATTCAGGGCGTTGCCAGCCGGTGACGAGGTTGATGCCGAAACGCCCGCCGGAAATGCTGTCGATGGTCGTCGCCATGCGCGCCACGATCGCCGGTGGCATGACCAGCGTCGCCGTGGTGCCGAAGAGCTTGATCTTGGAGGTGACGGCCGCGAGCCCGGCCATCAGCGTGAAGGATTCGAGATTATAGTCCCAGAATTCGGTCTTGCCGCCGAAACCGCGCAGCTTGATCATCGAGAGTGCGAAATCGAAACCGTATTTCTCGGCCCTGAGGGTCACTTCCTTGTTGAGCTCGAAGCTCGGCTTGTATTGCGGGGCATTCTCCGAAAGGAGCCAGCCATTGTTCCCGATCGGAATGAAGACACCAACTTCCATATCGCCTCCTTGTTCTGTCACCGTCGCGCTCTGCGGAGCAGACTTGCGTTTTGATAAGCAGAATTCGTGCCAGATGAGAGTTCAGTATATTTATCAGATAGATACGCGGTTCGTGGGCTGATCGAATTTACCGCAAGGAAAAATTTTGACCGTTTGATAAAAATTTGCCTGCGGATTGGGCAATCCGCAGCAGCGGGATGATGAAAAACTGGAACGATCGGGAAGGCGCAGCAACCTTTACGGCTGCTGCGAAAGCAAGATCCGTCCGCGGTTCAGAATGTCGGCCGGATCCAGCATGTTTTTCAGGCGCCGCATCAGCGCGAGTTCCTCCGGGCTGCGGCTTCGCGAGAGATAGGGGCGTTTGAGAATGCCGATGCCGTGTTCCGCGGAAATGCTGCCGTCGGATTGGCCGACCACGTCATAGACTGCCGTCACGGCGGCGCCTAGATCGTCGGCCGCATCGGCGGGAAGGATTGCGAGATGCAGATTGCTGTCGGCCATGTGTCCGTAGGCGATCATGGTCGCGCCGGGTGCCAGCGAGGCGATCTGCCGCCTCATTTCGGCAATCGCATCATCCATCCGGTTCATCGGCAGGCTGATATCGAACTGGGCGCTGCCGGGGATCAGCCGGTCGAACTCGTAATTGGCCTCCCGATAGGCCCAGAAATGCTGCCTGTCCTGCAGCGACTGGGAGACGAGGGCATCGGAAATCAGGCCCTCTTCCAGGAGGGAGGCGAGTACTTCGGTAAAACGGTCCTGGGCCGCCTGATCGTCACCCAGCGCCGCTTCGATCAGCAAGGTCAGCTCGGTCCTGGGATCGAATGGCTCCGGCAGCGAGGTATATGTGTCGGTGACTTCCATATATTCGCGCCACATGCCCTCGAAGGTCATGAGCTGACCCGGAAACTGCCGGTCGAGCTCGGCAAGCGCCTTCGCCGCATCGGCGACGCTGGCGGCTGCGCAAAGTGCCGTCTGCAGCGCGGGCGGCGCCGGCGACAACGACAGGCAGACGCGCGTGATCACGCCGAGCGTGCCCTCGCTGCCGATCATCATCTGCGGCCAGTCGTAACCCGTATTGTTCTTCATCAGCTTGTTGAGGCCGTTGAGAACGGTGCCGTCGGAGAGCACGGCTTCGATACCGAGCACATTGCGACGCGTCACACCGTAGCGGAGGGCCTGGACGCCACCGGCATTCGTCGCCACGTTTCCGCCGATCGTGCATGTGCCACGAGCCCCGAGATCGACGCCGTAATGCAGTCCCGCTTCCTTTGCCGCGTCCTGCACCTGGTAGAGAGGCGTTCCGGCGCGGACCGTCATGGTGCGGCTGGCCACGTCGATTTCCTCTATGCCCTGCATGCGTTCGAGCGAAAGCGCTATTTCTCCCGGCTGCGGACGGGCGCCGCCCGCAAGTCCGGTCAGCCCGCCTTGCACGACGATTGTCTGCCCGGCTGCCGAACAGGCTGCGAGAACCTTGGAGATCTCCTCCGTAGAACCCGGCAGCACAAGGGCGGCGGGGCATAGTGGTGGAATCTCTGTCGCATCGGACCAGTTGCGCTGCGGTATGCCATCGCCTTGCTTGACGAAGCCATCACCCACGATCGCCCGTAGCGCATCGAGTAGAACCATTTTGCTCTCCTGTTGGATGGCTACACCAGTCGGCATGCCAGTTTGAGCCGAATCAGGACCAATAGGGAAGGTCCGCAGCACTGGAAGCCTCTATCATCATATGATGGGCGTCAAAAATAGCTGTTCGCATCGCGACCGCGAATCTGCGATCAGATGATTGTCATGCACTATGATCTTGCGGACCTGCCCTTACGCGAACTGATCGCGCCGGTCTCCGCGGCAACGGCCGCGCTGACGCGGCTCGATGAGCGCGTGTTGCGGTCTCCGGTCGGGGCAGGCTGGATCGAACGCTCCCATTTCACCGATGCGGTTGCCTCGCTCTGGATCGACGGCGAACTGGTGCATCTGGAAGATCTCGTTCTGCATGATGCCGCCATGGGCATTCGCGCGCCAACCCATGAGCTCACGATTGCCCACGACATCCTTCGCACGCGGCGCCGCATCCTCGAACATGAGCCCGGCTGGGCCCTGACGGGTGAAGGGCTGAGGCGGCTGCGAGGGATGGGAGACGAAACCCGTCATCAAGCTCAACCGGTTGTTACCCAGGTAGAAGCTGCGGCAGATGGCGAGGATCAGGATGGCGACGAGCTTTCGGACTACCTTGCGGAGATAGATGCGCTGGTTGCCCGCAGTGAAGCGGTTCTTTCCCAGGCGCTTGCCCCTTCACCTTTGCCGACGCGTGAGCGCGATCCGCTCCTCTATGAACCGGATTGGGACGAGGACGAGCGGTTGGGTGAGTGGCAGGTGGTTCTGGCCCAAAGTGCCGGTTTGCCCGCCGTTCTGCGCGTCGCGTTGATCATCGATGCCTGGACGCAATTGCAGGTTCTGCAGCACGCGCCATGGCTTGGCCGTCTGCTGGCCGCATCTCTCCTGAGAAAGGAAGGCGTGGCCGGCGGTCATCTGCCGGCCATCAACCTCGGCCTGAAACTGGTGGCGCGCGAGCGCCGGACCGATAGAGGCCGAAACGTGCGGCTGCTTGCCATCGTCGATGCGATCACGCAGGCAGCCGAGGCCGGGTTGAAGGAACACGATCGCCTGATGCTGGCCAGACAGCAGATGCAGCATCGCATCGCCGGCCGGCGGCAGTCATCCAAACTGCCGCAACTGGTCGATCTCGTCCTCTCGCGCCCGATGGTCTCATCCGGAATGATCGCGCGCGCTCTCTCCATCACCCCGCAAGGCGCATTGAAGATCGCCTCGGAACTGCATCTGAGAGAGCTGACCGGCCGCGGCAGATTCCGGGCCTGGGGCATTATCTGACCGAATAGCGAACCGACCTGGATGAAGGGATTCGGCAATACCTTACGAGCCAGCCAGGAACTCGTTGGTAAAGTAGCCGGCAAAATCCGGCACCGCCGTCAGGGCCGATCCGCCTTGGCCTTTCAGGATGTTGGACTTGTAGGCGTAATTCCCGATGGCCTCGAATTTGGCTGGATCGATATCGCCGATCCGACCTTCTGCGCTCATCAGATACTTGCCGTCGATCAGGGCCTGAAGCGAAGAGCGAACAAGCTTTCGGTCTGTCAACGCATCGCTGTTGGCTGAGATGAGGAGATCTGTCGCTTCGTCCGGATGGTCTACGGCATAGCGATAGCCCTGCTGGGTAGCCTGAAGGAATGCCTTGGCAGATGCCGGGTTGGCCTTGAGGAAGGCCCTGCTCGACCCGATCAGTGTCGTATGCTCGTCCGGCACGCCAAAATCGGCATAGCGGAAGGCGCGCTGGTTCAGGCCTTCGATTTCGGCTTTGACGCCCTCCCAGGTGTAGACTTCTAGGGTGAAATCGACCGAGCCATTTTCCAGCGCCTGATAGGCGGATGTGCCGAGAGTTACGGTTTCGAATTCGCCTTTGCCGCCGTCATTGCGGATGATCGAGGAAATCAGCGCATTTTCCCAGGCCGAGCCGAAACCGCCATAAGTCTTTCCATCGAGATCCTTGGGGCGATTGATGTCCTCGCGGCTGCCCTTGAAGACGACCCGTCCCGTTTCAGTCTGCACGACCGCATAGGTGCCGACGAGATCGGCCCCGGCAGTCCGTTGCGTCAGAAGCGCGATTGATCCGAGAATGCCGAAATCGGCGACGCCGCTGGCAACCAGCGTTCCGGCGGATGTGTCCGTATAGGGAAGGATGGTGGCCTCTATCCCGGCCTGACGGTAGAAGCCTTTATCACGGGCGACGAAGAGGCCGATGTGATTGGTATTGGCGGTCCAGTCCAGCGCGACCGAGACTTTTTTCGCGGTTTGCGCACGAAGCGGGCCTGCCTGCACGGCAAGCGCGGCGAGGCTCGCAAGTGTGGCGCGGCGGCTTAGCATCAATGGGCTCATGACATTCGTCCTTCCTGGCTCGGGTTTTCGGGTGAAAGCAGTACATCGAGAATGGAGGCTTCCAGCGCGGCGGCTTGCTGATACCTGGAGGCGGCACCAAAGCGTGGCCGCGGCAGTGTGATGTCGATCGTTCTCGCGATGTTTGCCGGTCGTGGAGAAAGAAGATGAACCCGGTCGGACAGCATCACGGCCTCACGCACGTCATGGGTGATGAGGATCACCGTCCAGCGGTGTTTCAGCCACATGGCCTCCAGCCAGATCTGCATGCGATTGCGGGTCAGCGCATCGAGCGCGCCAAAAGGTTCGTCGAGCAGCAGGATGGGCTTGTCCTGGACAACCGTTCGCAGCAAAGCGGCTCTCTGCCTCATCCCGCCGGATAGCGCATGGGGAAGAAGATTCTCGAAGCCAGACAGCCCGAACTCGTCGAGCAGAGGCTGGACCTTGCGCCGTGCTGCGCCGCGGCGCATGCCCTGCACTTCCAGTCCGAGCGTGGCATTGTCGAGAATGCAGCGCCACGGCATCAACGCATCACGCTGGGGCATGAATGCGAAAGGTCGGCCGGCGGAGGAAAGTGGGCTCCCTTCGAAGGAGACGCAGCCATGGTCGGCTTTGGCGGCGCCGGTCAGCACCTTGAAGATCGTCGACTTGCCTGCGCCGGATGGTCCGAGGATCGAGACGAACTCACCGGCATTGATGGTAAGCGAGATATCGCCGAGTACATCTATGTCGCCATAGCGCAGGCAGATACGATCGAGCGCGAGAAGAGGCGGTCTCATTGTTCTCTCCCTTCTACTGCCTCGATCCACGGAGCCAGGAGGCGCTGGATCAGCCATGTGGCAGCAAAAAGGATGAGGGTCAGGAGCGAGCTGACGAATACGGCGGCGAGTACGAGGTCCGGCCGGAAGTTGTTCTTCGCATTCAGCATGTAGATGCCGAGCCCTCTGGCGGCACCGGCATATTCGGCAAAGATGGCGGCAACGACCGCATAGGTGATGGAAATACGCAGACCGGCAAAGAAATAGGGCAAAGCCGATGGCAACCGTGCAAGCCTGAAACGTTTCCAGCGCGATGCGCTCATCGAGGCTAGCAAATCCTCGATGTCACGATCGGTGGCCGCATAGCCTTCCGTCAACGCAACGAGCATCGGGAAGAAGGTGACGAGCGCGACCAACAGTATCTTGGGCACCAGTCCAAACCCGAACCAGAGGACGACGAGCGGTGCGATGGCAACCAGCGGCAGCGTCTGGCTGATGATGAAGATCGGAAACAGCATGCGTCGAAGAAGCGGCGAGAAATCGACGACGACCGACAGGGCGAAGGCACAGAAGATGGAGAGCGAGAAACCGAGCAGCGTGGCGCGGATCGTCGGCATCGTATTTATCCACAAAGCCTCTCTATTGGCCCATGCCTGGAAGGCCACCTGCGACGGGGACGGCAGGATTGTCGGGCCGATCCCTGATGTGCGGCAATAGATCTCCCATGCCGTCAGAATCGCGATCATGGCGATCAGCGCTGGCAACAGACGCGCAAGGGCATTGGCGAGGGGCAAGCCCCGCTGGTGAAGCGAGCGTGAGGGCATCGATCTGTCCGCGAGTTCTCGCTCAGGCCTTGGAAGGGCTGTTGGCGGATACGGTGAGATCGATGGTCACATGACCCTGCGGCGGTCCGAAGCGAACGAAGGCCTCGCCAACGGTGGCAAAAACCGGTGCCGCATCGCCTCGCAGCTTGGTGCAAAAATTCTTCGATCGGTCGAAAACGCCTGACGTCTTGATGAAATCTATGCAGCCGTAGATTTCATCCATGTGCTGGCCGATGCCGAGCGTATAAAGGGAAAACTGGGCGGCCACAGACTGTCCGGATGACGGGATGGCGGCGACGGCTGCAAGCGCCTGTGCCTTGCGCTCGTCAAGCGGGCGCATCGGACCGGTCATTTCCGCCACCTGGCAAATCGGGTCGTCCGGTTCTCCCGGGCAGCCACGGGATAGGGTGGCGTGGAGAACGCAATGCTTGCCTGTCTTCGCTGCCGCAACGAACAGGTCGCGCATGGCTGCGAAAACCACGTCCGGTGTGCCTACAAGCAGGGTGGAGATGTCGTCTGTCTCGATTCGCAGCCGGTCCCGATAGGGATCCAATGCTGAAAGCGAGCCTAAAATCACCCCGACGAACTCGTCGGACATGGGGTAAAGAGAAATTTGTGCGCCGGAAAACATCGCTTGAACCTCGCTCCGCTGGCATTATCCAGATCAGCTTTAGGGTCCGCGATCATGCGATCGCATCTCAGCCCCGGCGTTACGGAGCACCCCTGTCTGATTTCCTGATAGATCAAACCGACCGCGATTTGCAAGTGGCAGATTGTTGAATGTCGCGATGAGGGGGCGTACGAGTGGCAACACATGATGTGGCCGCTAACCCTGAATTGCCTGAATGCCTCTGAAACCTCCCAGCCGTAGAAAAAACGATCCTGAAAGGACGAAGGCGGATATCCTCGATGTCGCCACCGTCGAATTCGCGACGCATGGGCTTGCCGGCGGGCGTATCGATGCCATCGCAGAGAAGACCCGCACGTCGAAGCGGATGATCTATTATTATTTCGGTGGCAAGGAAGATCTCTACCTGGCTGTGCTGGAGCGGTCCTACCGGCAGATCCGGACGATCGAGGCCGATCTCGAACTTCAGGAAATGCCACCGGAAAAGGCGCTTCGCATCCTTATTGCGGCGACCTTCGACTATGATGAAGCCAACCCGGATTTCATTCGGCTCGTCAGCAGCGAGAACATCAACTACGCAGCCCACATGCACCGGTCCGAATCGCTGCGCGATCTCAACGTCTCGATCATCAACACTCTGGCTGCAATCTTGGCCAGGGGTGCAGCCGAGGGTGTGTTCAAGCGTAATGCCGATCCGATCGATGTGCATATGCTGATAAGTGCATTCTGTTTCTTCCGCGTTTCCAACCGCCATACATTCGGAACGATCTTTCGGCGCGATCTTTCCGAGCCTACCCTGCTCGGGCACCATAAGCAGATGATCGTGGATGTGGTTCTCGGCTATCTCATGACGCCTGGGGATGAGCCCGAAATCTGTCGGTAGCGTCGATCGCAGCGATCCTGCCGCCGGCGCTCGGCTATCTCCCGGCGGCCTGTCATCCCCGGTCTTTTGACGATTGCTGAATCGCTTGGGCGCCATTAAATCATGAGGATCACAGACGGGGATAGCGCATGACAGACGGCAGGTATTTTTCTTCAGTCGGCGGGCTTCCGCCACAGACGCAGCTTCTTTCCAGCAAGGCAGTCTTCACGACGGCTTATGCAGTCATTCCCGGCACCGTCATGAGCGACATCGTCACCAGCGTTCTGCCGCACTGGGAGAAGACTCGCGCCTGGATCCTCAGTCGCCCGCTTACCGGCTTTGCCGAGACCTTTTCGCAATATATCGTCGAGGTTCAACCCGGCGGCGGCAGCATGCGTCCTGAGCCGGACGTGCGGGCTTCCGCTGCGATTTTCGTCGTAAAAGGTGAGCTTTCAATCGAACTGGATGGGCAAAGCCACAATTTGCGCGAAGGTTCTTTCGCCTATTTGCCAGCAGGATCGAAATGGACGGTGCGTGGCGAGGGGGATGTTCCCTGTCGTTTCCACTGGGTGCGCAAGGCTTTCAAGGTCGTGGACGGTCTGGAGCCGCCGCCGGCAATATTCACGCATGAGGACGACTGCGTGATGGATCCGATGCCGGATACCAACGGACGCTGGGCAACGACGCGTTTCATCGATCCGTCGGATGTGCGCTACGACATGCATCTCAACATCGTCACCTTCGAACCGGGCGCCGTCATTCCCTTCATGGAAACCCATATCATGGAGCATGGTCTCTATGTTCTGGAGGGGAAAGCCGTCTATCGGCTGAATCAGGACTGGGTCGAAGTCGAAGCGGGGGACTATATGTGGCTGCGCTCCTTCTGCCCGCAGGCCTGCTATGCCGGCGGGCCGGGACGGTTCCGCTATCTGCTCTACAAGGATGTGAACCGGCATGCCGACCTTTGGTAGAAGAATATGCAACGCGGCCACCGGCCGCGTTTTTTGATCTGCAGCAGACCTACAGGCTTTATTGACCTGTCTGGCAAATTTGTAATATCGATATCCTCACCATGTATGACAAGATTGTGCCGCAGCAAGGCCATCGATGATCCTGGGGAGGATTTGGATTTATGCTGAAAAGACTTCTGCTGACGGGCGCCGCAGGTGGTGTCGGTCGGAGCATTCGCCCGTTGTTGTCGCAACTTGCGGAGCATGTTGTTCTGTCGGATATCGGCCAGGTGACCGAGGTCGGGCCGAAAGAGAATTTCGTCCGCTGCGACCTCGCCGATGCAAAAAGCGTCGCGCAGCTCGTGGATGGCGTTGACGGGATCATTCATCTCGGCGGCATTTCGGTCGAACGAGGCTTTGAGCCCATCCTTCAGGGCAATATTATCGGCCTTTACAATCTTTATGAGGCGGCGCGCCATCACGGCAAGCCACGCATCGTATTCGCCAGTTCCAACCACGTGGTCGGCTATTATCGGTGCGACGAACATCTCGACAACACGGTCTACCCCCGGCCGGACTCGCTCTATGGCGTATCGAAGGTGTTCGGTGAGGCGGTCGCCAGCATGTATCACGACAAGTTCGGCCAGGAGACCTTGTCCCTGCGTATCGGTTCCTGTTTCGAACGGCCGCTCAATAAGCGCATGCTCTCCACATGGTTGAGCTACAGGGATTTCGTCTCTCTGTGTGGGCGGGCTTTTCTCACACCAAAACTCGGCCACACAATCGTCTATGGCGCGTCCGCGAATGAAAAGCGCTGGTGGGACAACAGCAAGGCTGACTTCCTCGGTTGGCACCCGGAAGACAGTTCGGCTCAATGGAGTGCGGAAATCTATGCAGCGTCAGGTCCGGAGAACCCGGCCGACCCGGCAGTCATATACCAGGGTGGCGCCTTCGCGGCGCTGGGGCATCCGGACGACAGTTGAATTCCCCAGGTCCTGCAACTTACATGCACGCATGACGGTACACAAATGTATGACGGGCCGCTGCGGCCAACAGGGAAGGATTTCACCATGAGCATTCATCAAAATCTGATCGCTGGCGAATGGGTCGGCGGCAATGGTTCGGAAAACATCAATCCGTCCGACACGAACGATGTGGTCGGGCTTTATGCGCAGGCATCCGCTGACGATGTCCGGGCAGCGATTGCGGCGGCGAAGGCCGCCTTTCCCACCTGGTCGCGGTCCGGCATTCTGGAACGTCACGCGATCCTCAGGAAGGCTGCCGACGAAATCCTGGCACGTAAGCAGGAGTTGGGCGAACTGCTGGCTCGCGAAGAAGGCAAGACCCTGCCGGAAGGCATCGGCGAGGTAACCCGTGCCGCCCAGATCTTCGACTTCTTTTCCGGTGAAACGCTGCGGCTTGCCGGTGAGATGTTACCATCGGCCCGGCCGGGCATCGGCGTCGAGATCACACGGGATCCGTTGGGTGTCATCGGTATCATCACGCCGTGGAATTTCCCGATTGCCATTCCCGCATGGAAAATCGCGCCGGCGCTTTGCTACGGCAATACCGTCGTCTTCAAGCCGGCCGAACTCGTGCCGGGCTGCTCTTGGGCGATCGTCGATATCCTCCACCGTGCGGGCCTGCCGAAGGGCGTGCTCAATCTCGTCATGGGGCCGGGCTCGGTCGTCGGCCAGGCAATGCTGGATAGCCCCGATCTCGCCGGGATTACGTTTACCGGGTCGACCGGCACGGGCAAGCGTGTCGCTCTTGCATCACTCGAGCATAACCGCAAGTTCCAGCTTGAAATGGGTGGCAAGAATCCGATGGTGGTGCTGGACGATGCCGATCTCGGCGTAGCGGTCGAGGCGGCCGCCAATTCCGGTTTCTTCTCTACCGGCCAACGCTGCACGGCATCTTCCCGGCTGATCGTCACCGAGGGCATTCACGACAAGTTCGTGGCCGCTCTGACCGAAAGATTGAAGGGGATCAAGGTTGGCCATGCGTTGAAGCCGGAGACGCATGTCGGGCCCGTCGTCGACGCCCGGCAGTTGAAGCAGGACACGGATTATATCGATATCGGCGTGAGAGAAGGAGCAAAGCTCGCCTTTGGCGGCGAGCGGCTCGAACTCGATACCCCTGGTTTCTACCTGCAGCCGACCTTGTTCACCGAGGCCACCAACCAGATGCGTATCTCCAGGGAGGAGATATTCGGGCCGGTGGCAAGCGTCATCCGGGTGAAGGATTATGACGAAGCGCTGGCCGTCGCCAATGATACGCCCTTCGGTCTTTCCGCCGGGATCGCCACCACGAGCCTGAAATATGCCACGCATTTCAAGCGGAATTCCGAGGCCGGCATGGTGATGGTCAATCTGCCGACGGCGGGTGTGGATTTCCACGTGCCGTTCGGGGGGCGCAAGGCATCGTCCTTCGGGCCACGCGAACAGGGCAAGTATGCAGCGGAATTCTTCACCGTGGTGAAGACCTCCTACACGCTGGCTTGAGCATCGATTTGCCCGGCTGACAAAGGTCCGGGCAATCTGAAATTTAGCTTTACTCCGTCCGCGGCCGAAAAACCGTGGACGGAGCGGCAGGACGCGTTATGTGTCTTTGGAAAACGATCAAAGACAAGGCAGGCAACATTGGTTCAGCGCGTCAGCTTTTATATCCTTCTGGTGCTGGTGACGCTGGCCTTCATCGCCGTCCTGATACCTTTCTACTCAGCGGTCTTCTGGGCCGTCGTGTTCGCCATTATTTTCTTTCCGCTCTACTCGCGGCTTGAGCGCGGGCTTGGCGGTCGACGCAATATCGCCGCCGCCATCACCGTCCTGATCTGCCTGTGCCTCGTCATCCTGCCGGGGCTGGCAATCCTCAGTTCCCTCATTCAGGAGGGAACATCTCTCTATAAGCGCATCGCAAGCGGAGAGATAAATGTCGGCAATATGGTCAATCAGGTTGTCGCAGCCATGCCGGCCTTCGTTCAGGAACGGATAAGCAGTTTCGAGACGGAAGGGTTTTCGGAACTGCGGGAACGGCTCTCATCCTCGCTGATGCAGGGTGGCAGCTTCTTTGCCGGTCGCGCTCTGACCTTCGGCCAGAGTACGCTCGAGTTTTTCGTCGCTTTCGGCCTGATGCTCTATCTTCTGTTCTTCCTGTTTCGCGATGGGCGATCCTTGGCGGCCACCATTCGCAACGCAGCGCCTCTGAGCGACGAGCATACGAGCCAGTTCATGGCGAAATTCGCCTCCGTGGTCCGAGCGACGGTACGGGGCAACATCATCATCGCCATCGTGCAGGGTGCAATCGGCGGGGTCACATTCTGGTTCCTCGGGGTTCAGCCGGCGCTTCTCTGGGGCGTTTTGATGGTCATCCTGTCGCTGGTGCCCGCGGTGGGGGCCGCTCTCGTATGGGTTCCGACGGCCATCTACCTTGCGGTGACAGGGGAAATCATAAAGGCAGCAGTCATCGTCGCCGTGGGTGTGTTCGTGATCGGCCTGATCGACAATCTGCTTCGTCCGCCGCTGGTGGGCAAGGAAACCAAACTGCCCGATTACGTGGTTCTGATCTCTACGGTGGGAGGCATCGCTCTCGTTGGTGTCAATGGTTTCGTGATTGGACCATTGATCGCCGCCCTGTTTATCTCCGCCTGGTCACTCTTCGCCAAGGAACGGCATGATGGTGGCCAATTGCCGGAATGAAGGCCCTTGCGATGCTACATGATCGGACTATGGTCGCGCCAGAACGCCGGCAAAGGTCTTAGGGCGGAACTAAGGCTGTGCCCGGCGGTTGCCTGACCATATGCTGGTGGCAGATGCTTCGCACGAAGGAGACCATTATCCACTCCCGTCGACAGATCGCGATCATGTTTCTCCTGATCCTTTGCGCCTTGCCCGTTGCGCTGTCGGCAGGCCCAGCGAGCGCGCGAAATGGCGGGCAGGGGGGCAGCTCTGGTGGAGATGGCGGCGCAGGTCATGGCGGCTCCGACGGTGGCGGTCGGGGCGGTTCTGGCCACGGAAACGGCGCGGATGGCGGCAACGGCAGCGGCAAGTCGGATTCGGCTGGCCGTGGTAAAGCGGCGGCAGCGAGCAATGAGCAGGACAGTTCCGCGACGGGAGCCGCTACCATCGGTGGCGATGGTATCAATGTCAGGCATCGCAACGGGATTGCCGAAGAAGTCAACGCCAAGGGGCGTTATGTCATGCGTGATGCTCAAGGACGAACTATCGTAAACCGTGCCGCCACGGCTGCCGACATCTCTCGCCTGAAGACCTTCTCGCGATAATCGCGGGTCCGTGAATTGGTAGCCCCGCATGACTTCTGCGGAGAATTTCGGCGCTTTGACCTTACGCTAAAGGACGGATTGCGCCTTCTCTGACGGCCTCGTTCCAAGCAATGGCAGCGGCAGTTCTGTTGCTGACATTCAGTTTCGCAAAAATCCGCGTCATGTGGTGCTTGACCGTCTTCTCATGCAGGTCGAGTTCTATGGCAACGGACTTGTTGCTGAGACCGCCTGCGGCGAGTTCCAGCACCTCGCGCTCGCGTGCCGTCAGTTCGCGCAGGCCAGCGACAAGGTTCGAAATTTCCGGATATGCCGGCTCGGACAACAGCTTGGCTGATAGCGTCGGAGCCACATATCCCTCACCTGCAGCGACGGAACGGAGGATGTCGGCAAGCGATGTCGAGCCGATACCTTTGAGCACGTAGCCCTTTGCGCCATCCTGCAGGGCGCGGCGGATATCGTCGCTGGTTTCGGATACCGTCAGCATCACGATATTCTGGTCGGGACGTTCCGTCAGAATGGGCGCAATGGCATTGAGGCCACCGCCCGGCATCGAAATGTCCATCAGCAGTATATCCGGGTGGTGGCTCTGGACGATCCGGATTGCATCGTCGCGGCTGCCACCTTCTGCCACAATGCTGAAGCCGAGTTCGGTCAGCGTACGTGCCACGCCCTCGCGAAACAATGGGTGATCGTCACATACGGCAACCCGCAGATCGGTCATCAAGATTTCTCCGTTTCACTCGTCTTCAATGAAATCGTCACAGTCGTACCGCTGGCTCCGGACAGGACTGAAAATCCGCCGCCGAGGCTCTCGATCCGTTCGCGCAATCCGGCGATACCGAGGCTTGTTGGCTTTACCGAGGCAAGGTCGAAACCGGGTCCCTTGTCGATGACATCGATGATAACGCAGTCATCCTGCAAACGTTGCAGCACCTGCTGGCCCGCGCCTCCGGCATGTCTAAACCCGTTATTCAGCGTTTCCTGTACGAATCGGTAGATGCAGATCTTCTCGGCGGGCGAGGGCTGCCAGTCTGTATGGGAGCGGAGGAGGTCGACCGTGATACCGGTTCGCTCCTGATAACGCTGCACGGCCTGGGAAATAACTTCGTGCAGGCCGGCTGACTCGATCTCGGGCAGGATGAGGTCATGACAAATGCTGCGGATCTCGCGCATCGCCTCCTGAAGGCTCATCTTTATCGATGCGACTTCGGCCTCCCGCTTCTCCACCAGTGCCTGGGCGCCGAGGATGGCAGGGCTGTCGATACGCAGCGACGCATAGGCGATTAGCTGTGCAGGTCCGTCATGAAGGTCGGCCCCAAGCCGCCGCAGAAAGCGTTCATTGAGAGCGGTCGTACGCTGACTTGCGTTGTGAACACGCTCATGCAGCGCTCGGTTCTGCTTGAGCAGGTGTGACAGTTCGCCAACCCTCGCATTGAGGAGACCGCGTTGAAGGTCGATCAGCCGACTACCACGAAGGACGATCAATGAGAGGAGGGCAAAAATGCCTGCGATGACGGCCGCCACCGCCAGCCAGGCGCGAAGCCTTGCGCTGTAGAGGCTGCGTTCGAAATCGCTTGCCACCTCATAGAACTCGGAAACCGCCACTACTTCCCCCGACCAGGGCTGGAGGATCGGATTGTAGATCTTCAGAAGTGGCAACTTTGCATCGCCCAGCGTGGTGGCTTCCTGCGGGTCGATGTCGTTGAACTCCGAGACCATCTTGCCGGAAAACGCAGCCTTGAGGTCATCGCTCGGCTGCAGCTTTTGCCCCATCAGCTTCTTGTCATTGGCATAAAGAATGGTGCCATCCTTACGCCAGAGACGGAAGGAGACGAGACGCTGGCCCAATGCTCCTTGCGAAAGCGTTTCATCCAGCGCCCGCTCGACGGATTCGTCGAGTTTTTCAGTCGTCGTCATGTCGGGCAGGATTGGAGCTATGATGCTGTCGACATAGAGCGCCGTCGATGCCGCCGAGTTGCGGGTAACGGCCTCCTCGATCAGGCTGGCGACGAAGGCGCCGACGACGGCGATCGCAACAATGGATACGAAGCCGCCAGCCAGCAGAAACTGCCGGGCGAGAGACTGTCCGTTCCAGTGAGCGACAACATTAGGCAGGCGCACGAAAGCCTCGGTGGGTGCAGTAGCGCCAAGTAATTAAGGCTCAGCTTCAAAGCGTCAACTGCAATTTCTTGCACTTGTCGCAGTAGAAATCAGCACCGCGTCATCGTCGATCCTCCGGCCCATGCCGCTGTTCAGGTCATTGAATAAGCTATCGGCCCGAGGCGGTGCCCGGATACTTGGATGCGGCCTTCCTCCGCCTTTTATTCGTTGGAGGTCCGTTGCGCGGCATGGCGATTGACCGGCATCGACAGGCCGAGATTTTCTCTCAGTGTCGAGCCTTCATACTCGTCGCGGAACAGCCCGCGGCGGCGCAGCTCCGGCAATACCAGTTCGACAAAATCCGTCAGGCTTGCCGGCAGGGTCGGGAACATCAGGATGAAACCATCGGCAGCACGTGCCTCGAACCATTCTTCCATGAAGTCCGCAATTTCCTCTGGCGTACCGGTAATTCCGTTGCCTGTGCTCTTTTCCGCGTAGTGGCGAATGAGATGGCCGAGCGTATGTCCCTGCTTGATGAAGTCGGTGAGCTCTTCAAACAGTGCCTTTGACCCTTTCGGTTGCTGCGGCAGGCGCTCCATCGGAAACGGTTCGTCCAGTGCCGCTCCTGAGAGATCTGTCTCAAGGAACTCGCCCAGCATCCAGCGGCCGACGTCCGGATGAAGGTTGTTGATCAGGAAATCGACCTTTGCCTGCGCCTCTGCTCTGGTTGCCCCGACATTGACGACGATGCCTGGCATCATCTTCAGGTCGTCTTCTCGGCGACCGTATTTCGCCATCCGGCCTTTGACGTTTCGGTAGAATGCGCCATTGCGTTCGATGCTGGAGGCGAGGCTGAAGACGATTTCGGACGTCCTCGCGGCAAGCTCCATTCCCGCCTCCGAACCGCCGGCCTGGGCAATGACCGGCCGGCCCTGTGGTGTGGAGGCAATGTTGAGCGGACCACGAACCTGGAAATGCTTGCCCTTGTGGTCCAGCGTATGCAGCTTGTTCTTGTCGTAATAGATGCCGCTTTCGCGGTCGAGAAGCAGGGCATCGGGCTCGAAACTGTCCCAAAGGCCGAAGACCACGTCGACGAACTCTTCGCCGCGTTCATAGCGGATGGCGTGCGGATCGAGGCCGTCACGGTTGAAGTTGTATCCGGTTTCGTCGTGATCGGAGGTCACAACGTTCCAGCATGCCCGCCCGCCACTCAGATGATCGATCGACGAGAAGATGCGGGCGATGTTGAAGGGTTCGTAATAGCTGGTGGATGCCGTTGCCACAAAACCGAGTTTCTCCGTCATCGCGGAAAGGGCAGTGATCAGCGTCAGCGGTTCAAAACGGTTCATCTTGGTGGGCGAACGGGAAAGCGCCTCTGGATCGCCGATCGCAGCCGCTGGAGAGTCCGCCACGAACATGAAATCGAGCTTGGCGGTCTCGGATATGCGGGCAACATTGAGCAGATGATCGATCTTGTTCGCGCCGTTGACATCGGCGGCGGGATGCAGCCAGCTCGCCGGATTGAAGCCGAATGTGTAGACGAAGGTTCCAAGCTTCAATTTGTCGTCGCGGGCCATCGCCTGCCGTCTCCATGATGAAATGTATAAAAGGTCAAGTTGCCTGTGACGGTGTAAAACGGGCAGTCAACGTGTGGCTGCCGCCGGGATAGGTAAGGCGGACGGCGGTGACGGATTGCTCCAGTCGCCAGGTCTGCCGTTCGACGACCATGACTGGACTGCCGAGGGCGATACCGAGATGGGAGGCTTCTACCTCTTCGGCGCCGCGTGCATCGATGCGGTGTTCGGCGGCGCTCCACGGTACGTGATCGAGCAGCCATGGACCGGGGGAAAGTTTGTCGAAGCTCTCCGCTTCGGCCTCGGGCACCGCTTCAAGATTGATCAATCGTTGCTCGAGACAAAACGGCTTGCCGTCGGCAAAATGCAGACAGGTAATATCGGCGACGGCCTTTTTACGTATGAGACCGAGCTGCCTTGTCTCCGCCTGATTGGCCTGCCTGATGCTATGCGCAAGGATACGGTAGCTATAGGTTCTTTCCGTCGTTTTGACTTCCTCGCGGATGTCATAAATCTCCAGAATGGCGCTTTGTGCCTTCTGCGGAAGGACCACGCTGCCGATCTTTCGGCGGCGTTGCACAAGCCCGGCGCGGGCGAGTTGAGTCACGACCTTGTTGACGGTCATGCGGGAGCACTCATACTGCTGGGCCAGCAATTGCTCCGACGGGATCTTGTAGCCCGGAGGCCAGCGGCCGGTCAGGATGTTTTGTTCGATGTCGGACAGTATCCGCTGGTGAAGCGAAACCGGCGCCTCCGAAACACCGCCCGTCATGGCTTCCTCCTCAATCATGCGAGCATGCTGGCTCCGCGGTCGAGATAGGTGTCGAGGAACTGCTCAAGCCGTGGATGGCGCGGCTTGGCAAAGATCTCCGCCGGCGGGCCGGAAAACATCAACCGTCCCTGGTCGAGAAAGCTGATCTGCTGGCCGACGCTGGCGGCAAATCCGATTTCGTGGGTTACGACGACCATGGTCATGCCCTCGGCGGCGAGGTCTCTCATGACGTTGAGGACCTCGCCGGTCAGTTCAGGGTCGAGTGCCGAGGTCGGTTCGTCGAACAACATGATCTTCGGTTCAAGCGCAAGTGCGCGGGCAATCGCGACGCGCTGCTGCTGGCCACCCGACAATTGCGAGGGATAGTGGTTTGCGCGGTTTTCGAGACCCACTTTGCGCAACTGCGCCATCGCCCGATCCTCGGCCTCCGCTTTCGGCACCTTGCGCACGATCTTCAGCGCTTCGCTGACATTGCCGAGTGCCGTCATGTGCGGCCAGAGATTGAACTGCTGGAACACCATTCCTGTCTTGGAGCGGACCGCACGGATCTGCTGTGCCGGCAGGCGCTCGCGCTGGCCATCGGCGTTCTCGTAGAAACCGAGAGCCTCGCCGTTGATCGTAACCATGCCGCTGGTCGGCTCTTCGAGAAAGGCCAGACAACGCAGAAGCGTACTCTTGCCGGAGCCGGAAGGGCCGATCAGGCAGGAAACCTTGCCTTCGGGTATTTCGAGGTTGATGTCCTGCAGAACGGTAGTATCCCCGAACCGCTTGACGAGTTTGCTGATAGCGATAGCGGGAAGGCTCATGCTTTGGAAAACCTCAATCGGGAGAGACGCTTTTCGGCCTGCCGTCCAAGCCTGTCGGTCAGTTCAACGATGATCCAGTAGGTGACGGCGAGCACGAAGATCGCTTCCAGGAAGGCATACTGCTGGGAGCCGATCGCGCTGACGGTGGCCGTCAATTCCGGTACGGTGATGATCGAAAGCACAGCCGATTCTTTCAGCAGGATGATCGCCAGGTTTACCGAGGGCGGCAGAACGATCAGCGCCATTTCCGGGATCTGAATGCGACTGATGGTTTGCAGCCGCGTCATCCCCAGGCATTCGGCGGCCTCGACATGGCCGACCGGCACGGACGCATATCCGGCGCGGAACACTTCGCTGTAATAGGCGGCGCTATAGACGGAAAGTCCGATCAGTCCGCAGGGGATCGGATCGAGCATCAGTCCGACAAAGGGTCCGCCGTAGTAGAGAAGAAAGATCTGGATCAGGAACGGCGTGCCGCGCAACACTTCCACTACGGCGCCCAGCACGGCATTGACTGCCAAGCCGCCGAAACGTCGGGCCGTTGCCACGATGAAGCCCGCGATGACACCGCCGAGCACGCCGGCGATCCAAAGCCACAGGGTCACGAAAAGGCCGCTGCCGATCTCCGGCAATTTGTCGATGATGACTTGCGGATCGAACATCATGCCGTGGCTCCCTTCAGGGATTTCTCGGCATAGCGACCAAGCAGGGCGATGACTGAGTTGATGACAAAATAGATCAGCGCGGCGCTGGCGAAAATAGGCAGCGGCAGGTAGGTGCTCGAAGCGAGATCCTGCGCCATCTTGGTCAGCTCGATGATGCCGACCACGGAGACGAGCGACGAGGATTTGAGGATCATAATCGCTTCGTTGACAAGTGCTGGAAAAGTGAGACGCAAAGCGATCGGCGCGCGGATACGCAGGAAAGTCTGAGTGGCGCTGAAACCTGCCACATCCGCCGCCTCGATAAGGCCGCGGGGCACGCCTTCAAACCCGCCGCGCAGGTTTTCCGCCTGATAGGCCGCGGTGCAGAGCGACAGGCCGACGATGGCAGCGACGATGCCCGGAACATTGATGCCGATGACTGGCAGAAGTGTATAGATCAGCAGCAATTGGACGAGGAGCGGCACGCCGCGGAAGAAGCTGATGAACAGCCTTGCCGGCAGGATATAGATGGATTTTCCCGATTGCATGCCGGCCGAGAGCAGCATGGCAATGACAAAGCCGATTGCGATCGACACAAGGCTGATGCCAAGCGTCGAAAGGGCTGCCTCAAGCAGAAGCGTAAAAAGTTTCAGCGTCATCGACTATGGTCACGTGTCATCGGCGCAGAATGGAGCGCGTCATGAAAGAAGGGGGGATGCGAAGCCCGCATCCCCGATGTCGCAACCGGTCTCAGAATTCCGGATTGGGCACGGAATCCGGCGTGTCGAAGGACGTGCCGAACCACTTCTCCTGAAGTTTGGCCAGGCGGCCGTCCTTCTTCATCGCAATGATTTCGTTATCTACGTAGTCGACCAGCGTTTTGTGGTCGTCGTCCTTGGTGCCGATGAAGCCGAAATAGGTCTTTGCCCCGAAGGAAGGCGTCACGACCTCGAAGGCGCCGTTACGCTGTTTGGCAACGAAGGCAATATTCGGCAGCGAATTGGCGACTGCAACGATACGGCCGGCGGCAAGATCGGCATAGGCATCGTTGAAGGACACGTATTCCTTGATGTTCACCTTCTCAGGCAGTTTTGCGGAATATTCCTTCAACTGCTCGAGCTGTGCGGTCGCCTTGCCGACACCGACCGCCTTTCCGGCAATATCGGCGGGCTTGGTGATCGAGCTGTCGCCCGCCTTTTTCAGGATGGCGACGGAAGCTTCGGCGATCGGGGCCGTCATCCGGTAGCGAGCGATGCGGGCCTTGGTGATCGTGGCGGGGCCGGCGACGATATCGAACTTACCCGCCTCGAGGCTCGGCAGAACGCTGTCCCACGGCAGTTCGACCCATTCGATCTTGACGCCGAGATCCTTGCCGAGCTCGGCGAAGAAGTCGACGTTGAGGCCCTTATGCTCGCCGGCATCGATGAAGTCGAAGGGGGCGAAAGCGGTCTCAGTGCCGACCTTCAACACGCCCGCAGCCTTGACCTTGGCGAGTATGTCGTCGGCGTGAGCCGAGAGCGATGTCGCCAGCAGCATGGCGCCGACCGCTGCGGCCTTCATGAATTGTCTCTTGAGCATTGGTGATTTCTCCGCGTTATAGAATTCCGTTGTCCGCAGTGCGGCTGTTCCCGTTTATGCGATGTCAGTTTTTCTGCATTTCTCTTTATTGACTAGACAAATTACCGATGTTCGTCCGTTGGTCAACGGGGTGGTGGCGGGGATTTTTCTAGCTGATTAAGTGTCCACCGATGTAATCCGCCAAATCGGCATTTCTGCTGGTTGCGCCTTGGCCGAGAAGATTGGCCACCAGCATGGCGGATTCGTACAGCGCAGGCTCGCGCCGCCAGGCGAGGACCAACGGCATGTCATAGACGGAAGGCAGGCGAAGTGCCGCGATACGCTCATTCATTCCCCGTATTGCGGACAGGGGCAACAGGGAGAGATAGTCGTGGCGGACGACAAGATTGGCGATGACCGGGATGGAGTCGATTTCGGTCACGATGAGCCCCGCTCGCTCATTCGGCTGCAGAATGTCATCGACAAGAAGGGTGAACCTCTGCCTCAGGCCGCTCTTGAGGCTGGGCAACGCCAGTCTGCCGTTGAGCAATAGCTTGCGGATGTCGCCATCGCAGGATCGAACCAGATTCGGAGAGCCGACAAGCGCAAGCGGGGAGCGGGAAAGAACGTGGTGATCGAGCAGGGCCGGTATCTCGTCCGTGTCAAGCAGGACAAGGTCATGCTGGCGGCGATCGAGACCTGTGAGCAGTTCGTCGGCATTGTTGCTCGATATATAGAGTGCCGTGCGCGGCTGCAGCCGAGGCCAGTCGGCGGCGAGCATTGCAAGGTCGACCGCGATCTGGCTTTCCCACCCGAGCGGTGTGACGACCCCAAAGCGGACCCTGCGTGCGGCGTGACGGAAACGCTCGTCGGACTGTTCGCAGAGATGTTGCCAGAGACGGCAAAGTTCCTGCGACGCATCGAGCGCCTGATTGCCCTCTCCGGTGAAGGTGACCCCGGACACGGCGCGTTCCAGAAGTCGGATGCCTATCTGCTCTTCCAGAGCGTTGACCTGTCGCGTCAGCTGCGGCTGTCCCATGCCAAGTTCGCTTGCTGCGGCCCGGATACTGCCAGTCCGGCCGATCACCACCAGGCGTGACAGGGCGAGCATCGACAGAGCAGGCATCGTTGCCGCCGTCCGGCCGCCGAGCCCGGCCAGTCGCTCCACGAGATCGGCCGCGAGCTTCAGTTGATGCTTGACGCGCCGGCCCTCCAGGGTCGGCATCAGGCGACTGCCGGCCCTGGTCGTAAGGGGCACCGCCAGCTGGGTCTGAAGGCGCGACAATGCATCTGACACGGTCGCTGGTGGCCTCCCAAGAATACGGGCGGCTTCCCGGACATTGCCAAGCGAAAGGACATGATAGGCCGCGATCAGGGTGGATGTATCCAAGGGGATCCCTCTTTGCTTGCCAAAAACGGTACAGCAAGCGGAGTGTCCGGGATATGGGATATCCCGAACGACGGGCGATTTCCATAAACTGACTGTATTGAGCAAAAGATCAGCGAATAGCTGGAGGGCGTCATGACGGACTTCGATCTTGTTCTCAAGGGCACGCTTGTGTTGCCCGAGCGTGTGGTTCCCGGCGGTTTCATTGCCGTTCGCGACGGGCTGGTGGCTGCTGTCGGGCAGGGAGACATGCCCTCGGCGCGCGAACATCATGATCTTCGCGCCGCACTAATCCTGCCGGGCGCGATCGACGCTCAAGTCCATTCGCTTTCCCAGAAAAATCAGGAGGATTTCATCTGGTCTACGCGTTCGGCGGCGGCCGGCGGTGTCACGACCATTGTCGACATGCCTTATGACGAGGGCAATCTGGTGTGTTCGGCAGAGGCGGTGCGCGGTAAGGTGCAGCATGCGGAAGCGCAGGCGCGGGTCGATTTCGCTCTCTACGGTACGGTCGATCCGCAGGAGGGAGCAAAGCGCATAGCCGAACAGGTGGCCGCCGGCGTCGCTGCATTCAAATTCTCTACCTTCGGAACGGATCCGAAGCGCTTTCCCCGCATCTTTGCGCCGCTGATGGCTGAATGTTTTGCCGCGATCGCGCCGACAGGCCTGACTGCTGGTGTCCATAACGAGAATGACGAATATGTCCGCTGGGCAATGGATCAGGTAAAGGCATCCGGGATCACCGACTACCGGGCTCATGAAATGTCGCGCCCGCCGCTGACCGAACTCCTGGCCATGACCGAGATTTATGAGATCGGCGCGGCGACCGGCTGCCCCGCCCATGTGGTCCACTGCTCGCTTGGGCGTGGATACGAGATCGCCGCCGGTTATCGGGCGCAGGGGCATAAGGCGACCGTCGAATGCCTGATCCACTACCTGACACTGGATTCCGAAACTGATGCCAAACGCCTTGGCGGGAGGTCGAAATGCAATCCGCCGATCCGTCCGCGTTCCGAGGTGGAAAAGCTCTGGCGGCAGCTTGCTGCGGGCAATGTGACGCTCCTGTCCACCGATCATGTCAGTTGGTCTCTGGACCGCAAGACCAACCTCGACATGCTGGCCAATGCATCCGGCCTGCCCGGTCTGGAAGCCATGGTGCCGCTTTTCATCAAGGGGGCACTGGAGCGCGGGGTGCCGCTAACCTGGGCAGCAAGGTTGATGGCGCTCAATCCGGCTCGACATTTTCGCATCGATCATATCAAGGGTGCGCTGGAAGTGGGCAAGCATGCCGACATTACTGTGCTGACACCGGAAGAACATGTTTTCGATGCATCCAAGACCGGCAACAATGTTGTCGGCTGGTCGCCCTATGACGGAATGACCTTGCCTTACAAGGTGGCTGGGACCTATCTTCGCGGCGTACTCGCCTATGACGGATCGAAAGTGCTCTCGGAGCCCGGCTCAGGCCGCTTCGTCCGTCCCCCCGTCAGCCTTTTAATGCAGGACAATGCCGCATGAAATCCAATATCGCCGTCAATGCCGACCGCATCGCCGCCGACATCGACGCCCTTGCCGTCATCACCGAACCCGACAAGCCATGGACGCGCCGCGCCTTCACGCCGATGTTTCTGAAGGGGCGTGCCTATGTCGAGAAGATCTTCCGCGACGCTGGGCTGCAGACGCGGATTGATGCTGCGGGCAACCTGATCGGCCTGCGCAAGGGCAGTGTCGAGGGCAAGGGCACGCTGATGCTCGGTTCGCATACCGATACGGTGCCGAATGGCGGCCGTTTCGACGGGATTGCCGGCGTGATCGCAGGTCTCGAAGTGGCGAGGGCGCTGCAGGATGCCGGAATAGAATTGCAGCATGACCTGGAGATTACGGATTTTCTCGCGGAGGAAGTCTCGATTTTCGGCGTCTCCTGCATCGGTAGCCGAGGGATGATCGGTGTTCGCCCCGAAGAATGGCTGGCGCGGACGGCCGATACGGAAAAGGGCCGTATCGATCTGGCGGAAGGTATCCGGCAGGTCGGTGGAGACCCGACGCAGGCTGGCGGTCGTACGGATGTAAAAGCCTTTCTCGAACTGCATATCGAGCAGGGTACCGTGCTGGAAAGCGAGAAGATCGATATCGGCATCGTCGGCGCGATTACCGGTATCACCCGCTTCGAGATACTGATCGAGGGACGTGCCGACCATGCCGGGACGACCCCGATGAGCAAGCGCTATGATGCGCTCGGTGCAGCCTCTGTTCTGGTGCTTGGCATCGAGAGCATTGCCCGCAAGCTTGCATCTGAGAAGGGGTATTTCGCCGGCACGGTCGGGGAGTTTTCGATGGAGCCGAATGCGGCGAATGTCGTTCCCTCGCATGTCCGCATGCTGATCGATGCCCGCGCGGTCGATCCTGCGGTGATGGAGGAATTCGTCACAACGCTCTATGCGCTGTGCACCGAGACGGCTGCCGAGCGGCAGGTGACGATCCATGAGCCGCGCAAGGTCTCCAATGCCGTTCCGACGCCGATGTCCGAGATGGTGACCGATGTGCTTGCCGCAAGTGCCGCCCGTATAGGTGCCACGACCCGGCCGATGGTCTCGGGAGCCGGTCATGATGCCGCCTACCTTTCCAAAATCGCGCCGGCGGCCATGGTTTTCATCGCCAGCAAGGACGGCCGCAGCCATGCCGCCGAGGAATGGTCGGACAATGATGCGATCTCGCTCGGGGCTGCCGTGCTCTACGAGGCAATTCTCAATCTGGACAAAAAATAGGGAGACGACTGCATGGGCCGCATACTGACTGAAAAGGATGTCGAAGCTGCGGTCCGTGGAGGATCTGTCTATGCCGCCGGCGGCGGCGGTTGGGCCGATCACGGCCGCGTGCTCGGTTATGCGGCCGTGTCGATCGGCAGGCCGGAACTTATCGGCATAGACGAACTCGATAACAATGACTGGGTGGCGACGGCGGCAGCAATCGGCGCGCCCGCCTCCACAACCGCCTGGGAAATGCAGGGCATCGATTACGTCAAGGCGGTGCAATTGCTGCAGGAGGCGCTTGGCGAAAAGGTCTCGGCGCTGATGATTGGTCAGAACGGCAAGTCGTCGACCTTGAACGGCTGGCTTCCGTCGGCGATCCTCGGAACCAAAGTCCTCGATGCGGTGGGCGACGTGCGTGCCCACCCGACCGGCGACATGGGCTCGATCGGCATGGCGAACTCGCCGGAGCAGATGATCCAGACCGCGGTCGGCGGCAATCGGGCGGAAAATCGCTACATCGAATTGGTAGTCCGTGGTGCCACCGCCAAGGTGTCTCCCATCTTGCGCACGGCCGCAGATATGTCCGGTGGCTTCATCGCCTCCTGCCGCAATCCGTTGCGTGCCTCCTATGTCCGGCAGAATGCCGCGCTTGGCGGCATCAGCCTGGCCTTGAAGCTGGGTGAGGCGATCATCGAGGCCGATGCGAAGGGCGGGCATGCAATCATCGATGCGATCGTGAAGACCACCGGCGGTTCGTTCATCAGCGAGGGCAAGGTCACCGCCAAGTCTGTCGTCTACACGAAGGAGGCCTTCGATGTCGGCACGATCACTGTCGGACAGGGGGACAGGGCGGTAACACTGCATGTGATGAATGAATACATGGCGGTGGACGATGCGGGTGGAAACCGGCTGGCGACATTCCCCGACATCATTGCCACGCTCTCGCCGGAAGGCGAACCGATGAGTGTCGGCCAGTTGGAGGTGGGCATGCCGCTCTTTCTGCTGCATGTCCCGAAGACGATCATCCCACTCTCCTCCAGCGTCAGGGATCCGTCCGTCTATCCCGTGGTCGAGAAGGCGCTGGGGATCAATATCGCCGATTACGCGCTGGGTTGAGGAGAGCGCTATGCCGAAGCCCAATCCGCGCCACCCGAATTTCCCGATCCCCGGCGGCCCCGAACTGCGGGCCAAAGGCTGGCGGCAGGAGGCGCTGCTGCGATTGCTCGAGAACGTGCTCTCGGTCGGAGAAGATCCAGACAATCTCATTGTCTATGCCGCACTTGGCAAGGCGGCGCGCAACTGGGCGGCGCATGACGCCATCGTTGCCGCGCTGAAGGAGATGGATGAGGACCAGACGCTGGTCATCCAGTCCGGAAAGCCTGTCGGGCTGCTCAGGACCCATGCCAAGGCGCCGCTGGTCATCATGGCAAACTGCAACATTGTCGGCCAATGGGCAAAGGCCGAGTATTTTTACGACCTGCAGGACAAGGGCCTGATCTGCTGGGGCGGCCTGACGGCAGGTGCCTGGCAGTATATCGGCAGCCAGGGCGTCATCCAGGGCACCTACGAGATCTTCATGCGCATTGCCGAAAAGCGCTTCGGCGGGACGCTGGCGGGTAGTTTCGTCCTGACGGCGGGGCTCGGCGGCATGGGTGGCGCGCAGCCACTTGCCGGTCGCATGGCTGGAGCTGCGATCCTGGTGGTGGACATCGATCCGGATCGGGTCGCCAAGCGGAAGGCGATCGGCTTCCTTGATGAAGTGGCGTCAGATCTCGATTGCGCGCTGGCGATGATCGATGCCGCGGTAAGCGAGAAACGCGCCGTCTCGGTCGGTCTCGTCGGCAATGCCGCAGATATTTATCCGCAGATCGTCAGGCGTGGGATCGTTCCCGATATCGTGTCGGACCAGACCTCGGCCCATGATCTGGTCTATGGCTATGTGCCGAAGGGCATGAGCCTTGACGAGGTACGACGGCTCAGGAAAGAAGGGCAGGGGCAGTTGATGGCGGCAAGCCGTGCCTCGATTGCCGATCATGTCCGCGCCATGCTGGCTTTGCAGCAAAAGGGCTCGGAAGTCTTCGACAACGGCAATCTCATCCGCACCCAGGCGAAACAGGGCGGTGTCGAAAATGCCTTCGACATCCCGATCTTCACCGAGGCCTATCTGAGGCCGCTCTTCTGCCGGGCGATCGGACCGTTTCGCTGGATGGCTCTTTCGGGAGAGGAAAGCGATATCGCCCGCATCGATGATCTCGTCCTTGAACTCTTCCCGGACAATCACATCGTGACCAACTGGATCAGGCTCGCGCGGGAGAATATTCCCTTCGAGGGCCTGCCGGCGCGGATCGCCTGGCTTGGCCATGGCGAACGCACGACACTTGCGCTTGCCGTGAACGATCTGGTCGCCAGGGGAGACGTCAAGGGGCCGGTCGCGTTTTCACGCGATCATCTCGATGCCGGCGCCATGGCGCATCCCAACATCATGACCGAACATATGAAGGACGGCTCGGACGCGATCGCCGACTGGCCGCTGATCAATGCCATGACGCTCTGCTCCTCGATGGCGGATCTCGTCGTCATCCATTCGGGTGGTGGAGGTTATGCCGGTTACATGACGAGTGCCGGTGTGACGATCGTTGCCGATGGTACGCAGGCTGGTGCGGAGCGGCTCGATATGGCGATCACCAATGACACGTCGCTCGGCATCATTCGCTATGCGGATGCCGGATATGACGAGGCGCTTGCTGCGGCGGAGCAACAACAAGTGCCGCATATACGGCTGAGCTGATGCCCAGCCGCAAGCGCCATGTGTGTCAGCTTCGCTTCAGTGCGGAATAGGCGACGGCCATCTTGGCAGCGAGTGTCGCGTTGTTCTTTACCAGTTCGATATTGGCCTTCAGGCTCTCGCCCTTCGAAAGCTCGTTGATGCGGGCGAGAAGGAAGGGGGTGAGTTCCTTGCGGCCGATATTGCGCTCATCCGCTTCGCGCACCGCATCGGCTATCGTCCCGTCGATGAATTCCGGGGTGAGGGCGGCAGCCTCCGGAATGGGATTGGCAATCAACAGGCCGGTGCCGGTTCCCAGCTGATGATGCAGCCACATCGCCTTGGCGATCTCGGCCGCGGTGTCGAGCTTGTGGTCGGCCTTGTAGCCGCTCTTGCGGGTGAAAAAGGCCGGAAAATCCTCGGTGCCATAGGCAATGACCGGCACGCGCTGGGTTTCGAGATATTCGAGCGTCTTTGCTATGTCGAGGATCGATTTGACGCCGGCACACACGACGGCCGTCTTCGTACGGCCGAGTTCGGTAAGGTCGGCCGAGATGTCGAAAGTCTGCTCCGCCCCGCGATGCACACCACCGACGCCGCCTGTGGCAAAGATCTCGATGCCGGCAAGCTCGGCGAGCAGCATGGTGGCCGAAACGGTCGTGCCTGCCGTCTGCCGGCGAACCATGGCGACCGCAAGGTCACGGCCGGATGCCTTTACGACGTTTTTCGCCTGGGTGAGCGTTTCCAACTCGCTGGCGTCGAGGCCGGCGCGCAACTCGCCGTCGATCACGGCGATGGTTGCCGGTACCGCGCCGTTTGCCCGCACCACATCCTCGACCGCCTTGGCCGTGGCCAGATTGGCGGGGTAGGGCATGCCGTGGGTGATGATGGTGGATTCAAGCGCGACGACCGGGCCACCCTTGGCAACGGCGTCGGCGACTTCCTTGTTAAGCTTCGGCTTCAAAAGCTGCATGTGGGTATCCTTTCAGATTTCAAACCTGTGCCGATGTTCGTCGATGAAATCGGCGGACAGGTCGGGATGCACGCTGGTTTCGCATTCGGTGGTAAGCGTGGCGGCAAGTGTGCCGATACGCGCGGCGGCGAAAATATCGTCGCCTTCGAGCAGGCGGTGAAGGGTGGCGGCAATCATCGCGTCACCTGCGCCGGTCATGTCGACCGGTTGAGCCTTGACCGCCGGGATGAATGTCGCCTTGTCGATGCCGGCAACGGCCATTCCCCGGGCCCCGGCGGAAACCACAGCCATTGCGGCACCCGCTTGCTGCAGAGCAAGTGCGGCTTCGGCAGAGCCCTCCGGGGTGGGCATCCAGGACCGACCGAGCAGAGCGGCCGCCTCGTCGATATTCATGAAAATGAGGTCGATGCCGTTCAGGTCTTGAGGCAGCCGTATGACCTTGTGGGTCGAAACCGCATCGATTGCCAGCCGGCAGGAGGCGCTCTTGCGCCTGGAAATCAGCGCCGAGAGTGCGTCAGCCGAAAGATTGCAGTCGGCAAATACCCAGCTTGCTGCAGCCAGATGCGGCCAGGCGCGATCAATGTGCTCGGGCTGAAAGAGGTCGAAGATGCTCATGTCGGCGATACCAAGCACAAGATCGCCGGCGGCATCGAGAATGGCCGCATATTCCGCAGTTGGCCGCTCGCCGGTGATGACTGCCTGGCTGACGTCGATGCCGATGTCACGCATATATTTGAGCAGCGCATGGCCGCCATCGTCGTCGCCGATAATTGAGATGAAGCCCGTCGATGATCCCAAGCGTGCGAGGTTCTCAGCCACGTTTCGTGCCACGCCGCCGAGGCTGCGGGTACTGTCCACCGGGTTCGAGGTCTCCAGCACGATTTTGCCGCGAGCGTGGTACTTGCGATCCAGCACTGCTCCCCCGATGCAGACGGCCCGAGCTTCGGACGCGAGCATGTAGCCGCGTCCGAGGATATGCCCCTTGGTCATCAGCTGAGCGATATGGGCCGCGACGGTCGATCGCGCGAGGCCGAGAGCCGTGGCAATTTCCTGCTGGCCCACAAAGGGGTTGTTGCGGATCATCGCCAGAACGGCGGCTTCCTGTGGTGCAAGCGGCTGTGTCATTGCATGAGCTCCTGCAGAAGCTCATGCAAACTTTTGTCTATCGTGTCAACAAATGTCTTTGCGAGGTTACTTGTTGTGCGGCTTTTCGATATGTCCGCCGAACGCCTTGCGCATGGCCGACAGCATCTTGTTGGCGTAGTCGGCATTGCCCTGGCTGTCGAAGCGGCTGAAGACGGCAGCCGAAAGAACCGGGACAGGCACGCCCATGTCGATGGCAGCCTTCATCGTCCATCGGCCTTCGCCCGAATCCGACACGCGTCCACCGAAGGAACTCAGCGACGGATCCTCCTTTATGGCATCCGCCGTCAAATCGAGCAGCCACGAGCCGATGACGCTTCCATGGCGCCAGACTTCGCTGATCGCCTCGATATCCATATCGAATTCATAGTAGTGAGCATCGGGGAAGGGGGCCGTTTCGGCATCGGCTTCGCGTTTGGTCCGCCCGACGCCGGCCTGCTTCAGGACGTTGAAACCTTCGGCATAGGCCTGCATCATGCCGTATTCGATGCCGTTGTGGACCATTTTTACGAAATGGCCGGCGCCGCTCGGGCCGCAATGAAGATAGCCGCGTTCCGCCGGGCGAAGCGACGGGTCGAGATCCGCGCCGGGTGCCAGTGCGGCAAAGATCGGGTCGAGGTACTGGACGGCCTTGTCCGGTCCGCCGATCATCAGGCAAAAGCCGCGATCAAGACCCCAGACGCCGCCGCTGGTACCGACGTCGACATAGGAAATGCCCTTTTCGGCGAGCTTGTCGCTCTGATCGACCGCATCGCGGTAGTTGGAATTGCCGCCATCGATAATGATGTCTCCGGGCTGCATGAATGCCGCAAGCTTGTCGACGATCGCCGGAGTTATCGCAGCCGGAAGCATGATCCATACGGCCCGCGGCGGCGTCAGTTTTTCGAGAAACTGTTCGATGGACGAAATGCCGATCGCGCCGTCATTGACCAGCGCCTGAACTGCGGCGGGATTGACATCATAGGCAACGCATTGGTGGCCGGCGCGCATCAGACGCCTCGCCATATTGCCGCCCATGCGGCCCAGTCCCATCATTCCGATCTGCATGTGTAAGCCTCTCGACACGGTTGAGAATCGTCAGGAAACTAGGACGATGTGTCGCAGGCCTCAAGCTCTTTAAATCGATTTATTTTTCGCAACTGCACAACGAGCGGCGAAGTCGATCGAATGTGATCGATTATGACAAATAGGTGGCAATTTTTCCGCCGGTTTGCGCTTGCGGTACGCCTGTCGTGGTCGGAAAGCTGATAGGCAGACCACGCAGCGCGCGCACCGCAAGGAAGGCAAAGCACTCGGCCTCGACTGCGTCTCCGCGCCAGCCGAACTGATCGGCCGACACCGCCTCTATTCCCGCGCGGCTTTTCAGCATGGCCATGATCGTGGGATTGTGTCGTCCGCCTCCGCTGACAATCACTCTCTTCGGCCTGCGGGGCAGAAGGTCGAGTGCCTTGCCGACAGCAGAGGCGGTGAAGGCAGAGAGCGTCGCCGCGCCGTCTGCGGGGGATAGGCCGGCAGCCATCGCCGAGGTGAAATCGAAACGATCGAGTGACTTTGGGTAGGGCGCCGTCAGATAGGGGTGATCGAGGAGACGTTGGAGGCGTTCCTCATCGACAATGCCGGAGGCACCAAGCGCACCGTCGCGATCCATCTCGCCGAGGCCCTGTTCCTTGATGAAGTCGTTCAACGGCGCGTTGGCGGGGCCTGTATCAAAGGCGACGAGCAGGTCGCGGCCGTCCCACCAGGTAATGTTGCCGACGCCGCCGAGGTTGAGGATGGCGCTGTCGCCGCTCGGATCGACGCCGCGCAACAGCGCCGTATGGTAGATGGCGGCGAGAGGTGCGCCCTGCCCACCGGCCCGGACATCGGCGGTGCGGAAATCATAAGCGACCGTTGCGCCAAGGATTTGCGCCATCAACTGGCCGTCTCCCAGCTGTCGGGTATCTCCGAGCCGCTCTTTTGTCGGAGCACGGTGCAACACGGTCTGTCCGTGAAAGCCTATTATGCCGATGTCGCGCATCGAAAGGCCGGCTTCCGTGACAAGCTGTCTCACCGCATCTGCCTGCCCACGCGTCAAGGCCTCTTCGGCCTCGGAAAAGATCGCTGGCTGCGGGCCTCCGAAATTCCACTGTCGCGCCTGCCGCAATGTCTCCTCCAGGAGCCTTCTTGTGGCGGCGGGATAAGGTGCCAGCTTATATCTGCCGAACGTATCGACACTCTCACCATCCGTCTTCAAGAGTGCCACGTCGATATTGCCGTCGAGCACGGTGCCGGTCATCAGGCCGACAGCCCAGATTGGCTCCATTGTTTCTTCTCCACACCGTCACATCGCCGAATCAAATCACGTTTTATAGTGTCTCCGATGTCGTGGGGGAGCAAATCCTGGCTCGACGCACCTCTCGCGGAGAGCGGCAAAGACCGGTTTTCCGGCCTGCAACGCCCCCGTCAACGCGGGTTCCTAGAAATTTCTTGACGCGACTCGCGCATCCGTTCAGTTTGGTTACGGTTGTAGGCGAATATGTTGCTTTCGAGCGTAACCAAGCTGCCCCGATGTTAATTTCATTCCGGGGCGTATGATGCTCGCTATTTCGCTTTGTCTGTCAATGTTCCTTCGCACACGCGGTTCATGATCGTGGTGCTGAGAAGAGCGTGGGCAGGCGTCATGGAGAGAACGGGA